>JAIOQD010000584.1 GCA_021413595.1 Bacteroidota bacterium
GGATTAGATTTTGAGAAACGGTTGAATAAGTTGTAAGCAACTAATGGTTGTGATTTCCCCGAATTTGAAAATATAAAGGAGTCATTGGATAGTTTGATTAGAATCCGCCCATCGTTTATATTATGCCTGATTGCATTCAGAAATAAGTTACTGATAAGAATTTCTGCCAAAACAGAGTTTGATTTTACTGATATTATTTCAGTCCATTCTATTTCTATATTTAGTTTTTTCTCCTTTGCCTGCTCAGTAAAAAAGTCAAGATGCTTTTTTATAGCCTCATTCAAATAAATTGTTTCTTTATCACTATAGTTGTCATTTTCCAACTTAGAAAGCAACAGCAAATTTTTATTTAAACGGTTCAGTCGAGAAACGCTGTCGTTCAAGGAACTTAACATTTTACATTGTTCTTTATTGAATTCAGAACTTTGAATGAACGTGTCAATTTTTGCCTGAAAAACTGCCAACGGAGTTTGCAATTCGTGAGCAGCATTTTCAATAAATTCTTTTTGACTATGGTAGATGGAGATGTTTTTTTCTATTAATTTTTCAACACTTGTATTTAAGCGATTAAACTCTTCAATATTTGTTTTTATAAATTTTGGATGATTTGATTTATCGATTTCGAATTTCTCAATTTGGTTTAGCGTTTCGTTAAATGGTTTCCAAAGGCTGATAGATAATTTTTTTGTGATTACAAATAAGCCAACAAGTAATAGAGAAATAATAACAAAAAAAAGTATAGCAATACTCTCAATTAAGTCTTCAGTTTCCACTAAGTTAATTCGTGCCGAATAAGTATATCGGCTTCCATCTATTAGGATAGTAGCGTTAAGTTCGCGGTAAGGCTCGGTTTCAGATTCTAAGCTGTCATAATAAGAGTTATAAAATATAGTGTCGCTACCCAAATCTTTAAATGGTTCTATCTTAATATTTCTATTGTATTTATTCCAATTTTGGATTTCTACTGTTGTTAAACTGGGTAATGAATATTTTAAAAATTCATTCTTGTGAAGTATAAGTGTGTCATCTGTTTCTTCTATGTATAACCTCTCTGTAATATAGTAGAATAAAGGAGCGGATACGATTAATAGCATCACTGAAAAAAGCAAATAAACTCTCGATGTTTTATGTAAAAGTTTTTTAGTCATTCTGCCATTTGTAACCTAATCCATAAACTGTTTTTATGTAATCGCTGCAACCTGAATCTTTCATTTTGTTTTTCAAATTTTTGATATGGGCATACACAAAATCGTGGTTTTCTAACATATCCGCCATATCGCCCGAAAGATGTTCCGCAATTGCACTTTTTGAAAGAACTTTATTTTCATTTCCGATTAAATACAGCAATAAATCAATTTCCTTTTTTGTGATGTCAATTTTCTTGCTTTTTACTTTTACCGTTTTTGAAATAACATCAATTTCAATTTCGTTGTATGCAACAACGTTATTTCCCTTAAAGTTTTTCCGCCTTATGAGCGCTTGGATTCTTACCAAAAGTTCCGATAAATGAAAAGGTTTTGTAAGGTAGTCGTCTGCACCTAGATTAAAACCTTCAATCCGTGTTTCCAATGTTTCCTTTGCTGAAATAATAATTACTCCTTCAGTTTTCTTTTGTTTTTTTAATTCCTTTAAAATTTCAAAACCGTTGCCGTCAGGTAACATCAAGTCAAGCAAAATGCAGTCGTAGTCGTAGGTTGATATTTTGTCTATGGCTATTTTGCCATTTATTGCCAACTCACAAACAAAATTGTTGCCTGTCAAATAACTTTGTATGCTATTTGCAAGTTCTTGTTCATCCTCTATCAGTAATAATTTCATTGAAACGAAGGTAAGTATTCAATTTAGAAGAAATTTAGAATTACGATAGTTAATCACTCCTTTTCCATTTCTACCAATTTACTCCCATCGTCATCAAATATAAGCATCCCCCCATTTGATTAAAGCGACAATTTTGAACAGCTTTACCTTTTTGGAAACTTAAATAATTACATCAACATTATACCTTAGGTAGAATTTGGTACGATTCTCTATAATTGATTAGTACTGAAGGTAATAAAAATCCGAAAGGTTCGATTTACGTGTGGAGATAAAAAAACAAAACCCTTGACAATCAAGGGTTTTGTAGTAAGTGGTACCCACTGGAATCGAACCAGTGACACAAGGATTTTCAGTCCTTTGCTCTACCAACTGAGCTAGGGTACCAGCTCATTTTTTTATTGGAGCGCAAATCTATGAATTTATTTGGTTTGTTGATGCAATTTTTTTTGTTTTTCATAAATATTTTAAAATCAAGCTGTTTTTTTTGATTATTGATAGAAATGATTAGAATCTGTTTATTTTAAGAATGATTATTGTCCGAAAAATGCCTTTTAGTTTGGATTATTGCTGACTATTTCCTATTTTATGCTACAAACAAATGCAGTTTATATGAATTAATGCCCCTTTTTTTTAATATCTTTGTTACACAGAGAAATTAATGATCGATATCATGAAAATTAAAGTGTTTTGTTCTGCCATCTTGATATTTTTTGTTGTTTCAAGCTGTAAAAAAGAAGATAAAGGGTCCCCTGGGGTAAATGAGGTATGGCTGGAATACAAGGCTTATAATCCAACCCAAATGTCCGTAGTTGCCGGCACAACGGTAACATATACCAATAAAGATAATGCAAACCACAGTATTACCGAAACAAGCGGTTTGTTTGACAGTGGAACCATTAAAAGCGGAAATTCTTTTACCCATACTTTTAACGACAAAGGAACATACTACTTTTATTGCAATTACCATTCTTCCAATTCTGCCGAGCAGGGTGCAATACAAGTAAAATAGTATTGCTGTTAGTTTAGATTAATTTGACATTACGTTAAAAACCCCTGCTTTATCCCTTTTTCAACTAGGATTCAAAAAATAAAAAAAGACAAATTTTAATTGCGATAGTATTATTACAATCGGAATGCTGCGTTAGGGATGGCAGCGTAAATCCTTTTCTGTTTAGAAAAAATTGAAGCGGAAAGCCCGCCCCTTTCGTTTTCCGGAAAGGGAACGCCCTAATAAAAATTGCTAGATAACATTTAATAACTACCCGTTACCCGATAAAAATGAAAAAAATCCGTGGAAATCATTAAGTTACCTCCCTCGTCCCCATTTTTAATATTTTATCTACATTTGGTAACAAAAACAATCCGTGAACTTAATTATCGACATAGGAAATACCAGAATTAAAGCTGCATTGTTTGAGAATTCTGAATTATAACATTTTTTTGTTTTCGAAGCTACCAATGCCTTTATAGCAGCCGCTTTGTTCGAAAGTTATCCTATCAAACACTGCATTGTTGCTTCTGTAGTTGAAAATGTGGAACCTTTCATTGATCAGTTAAAAGAAAAAACCCAAACACTTCTATTCAGCAACCAAACCCTTGTACCACTTATAAATTTATACCAGTCGGCAAACACATTGGGTTCCGACAGGTTGGCTGCCGCAGTTGGTGGAGCATCCTTATTCCCCGGCAAAAATGTAGTAGTGATAGATGCCGGCACCTGTGTAAAATACAATTTTGTAAATAGCAATAATGAGTTCATTGGTGGTGCCATTTCACCAGGTCTTAAAATGCGCTTTAAAGCCTTAAATACGTTTACCTCAAAATTACCGTTGTTGGATGTAAATGAAAAATTTGATACCCTCATAGGCACTACTACCTCTGAAAGTATTTTATCGGGGGTAGAAATAGGTATAATAGCCGAATTAGAGGGCATAATTGATAGCTATAAACAGCTTTTCCCGGATATTAATGTGGTTTTAACAGGCGGGGACGCTAATTTTTTTGAGAAACGATTAAAAAGACGCATCTTTACCGATTCATTTTTAATCCTTAAAGGGCTAAATTGTATCTTGAACCATAATTTAAAAAAATAGTACGCATTACGTTTCGGTGTGCATTAAGTATGAAGACTAAAAATACCCTAAGTATAAAATTAATTTTGTTCTCGTTTTTTGTACTTAATACACTGTACTTAATAGATAACACTTCCTTAGCCCAGGTAACAAACAGTTCACCCTATTCCCGTTACGGTATTGGCGACTTGAGTGGTAAAGGCTTTGCTCAGGGATTTGCAATGGGTGGTACAAACATTGCCGTGCAAAATGATTCAACTCCAATGTTCTTTATCAATACAGGCAATCCGGCATCTTATTCCAATATACGCCTTACAACTGCCGAATTGGGAGAGAATTTTAACCGCACACAATTACAAAGCGCAACAGCAAAAAAAACAATTAACAATGCATCACTAGCCTATTTGTCGTTGGCTTTCCCAGTAAAAAAATGGTGGGGGGCAAGCATTGGTTTAATACCTTACAGTTCGGTTGGATATAAAGTATCGGATCATCAGGAAGTAAGTAATGTTGGTGGTGTTGATTTTTTATATGAAGGTTCGGGCGGCATTAACCAGGTTTATTTTGGAAATGGTATAAAGCCCTTGTACGGTTTGCCCGGACATTTTTTAAGATCGAAAAAATATGAACGCTTAAAAGCAGAAAAAAACTTTGCAAAAGCGGATCATATATTAAAACGAAAAAAATCGTGGCAATCATTTTCCTTGGGGCTTAATGCTTCTTATATGTTCGGAAACATTGATAATTCAAGACGTTCCATTTTCCCATCTAACAGTAGCTCTTTTAATGCCCGTGCAGGAACCACTACACGTCTTGGCGATTTTTACTTTGATTATGGTGCACAATATTCTTATACATTCGATTCGTTAAACGGTAGAGACCTTAAAGAAAATGTGAAACTATTGATGGGTGCCACATTTGCGGCTCAAACCAATATGACTGCAAAAATCGACAGCCTTGCCTATACTTATTTTAATAATTCGTTGGGCTATGAAGTAGTAAAAGATACAATCAATAATGTTCAGGGAGTAAAAGGAAAAATGCAATTTCCGCTTTCCTTCGGATTTGGATTGGGAATCAAAAAAGGCGACAAATGGTTGATTGCAGGAGATTTTGCTGTTCAAAACTGGAGTACTTACACTGCATTTAACAAATCGCAGGATCTGAAAAACAGTATGCGGGTTTCATTGGGCGCACAATATGTGCCTAATTCAAAAGCCAACGGAAAAGGTAATTATTTCAAAAGAATGAATTACAGAATGGGCGGACGTTATGCTCAAACTTTGCTTGAATTAAAGAACACACAATTAACAGAGTATGGAGTAAGCCTAGGTATAGGTTTACCGGTAGGACGTAATTTTTTATTGCAAAATTTTTCGCTGGTGAATATTGGTGTTGAGGTAGGACAGCGTGGTACTACTCAAAATGGTTTGATAAAAGAACAATTTATTAAAGCCACTATTGGTTTTACAATTAACGATCGCTGGTTTGTAAGACCTAAATTCGATTAGTTTTAAATTATTCCATTAAATTAACAATGGTTTTTTTGTGAAAAAAATTATAGGTTTTCCTTTTTTGATGATGATTGTTTTAGCCTGCATGACTGCCTGCGAAAACGATATTGCGGTTGTAAACTCGGTTACTTCAGATGGAAAAGAGCAGTCGGTTGAATCGAGCAAAAATGTGGAATTTTTATACAGTGATTCTGCACGTGTTCGCTCAAAGCTGAAAACACCACTGGTTGACCATTTTATGGGCAAAAAGCCTTATTATGAAATGCCAAAAGGAATGGAAGTTGTTTTTTATGACCAGTTTAAAAAAGAACAAACCAAGCTTACCGCCAATTACGGCATCGGTTACGATGCTGATAATAAAATGAATGTGATGGAAGCAAAAGGGAATGTGATTGTAATTAACGAAAAAGGCGACAGGCTAAACACCGAACATTTAGTTTGGAACTCAGTAACAAAAAAAATTTACACCAATGAATTTGTAAAGATCACCACTAAAGATGAAGTGATCTGGGGTAATGGTTTAGAATCAAATGAGGATTTTACCGAATATGAAATTAAACAGGTAAAAGGATCAATTGCAGTAAAAGATGCTGCATTACCTAAGTAATCAATTAGTCAATTTTGCAGTAGGCAATTAGGCAATAGGCAAGCAACAAACAATATCGGTGCAATCATTTTAACCAACACAGATTCGTAAATTCGTAATAAATTCGTTATCCGTAACCATGAATAGAACATTTAAAATACTTGAAATAATATGGCTGCTAATGGGCTGTGTGGGCATATTTATGTGCATTTATTCACTTGCTATAAAAGACAACAGAGGCGCAATTTATTTCCTCGTGTTTTTTCTCGTTTGTGGTATTATGTATTATGTACGCAGACGGCAGCGAATAAATTTTGACGAAGCTCAAAAACAAAAAGAACAAAACAAATAATTTGAAAATGTGCTATTTTGAAAATGTTTAATTAATTTTCATTTAATATATTTAAAAGACTATTCAGCCGATTAACAAAAAACAAAACACGAATGACGTTGCTAATTATGATGGGCACAGATAATAAAAACGTATGCTATCATAAATTTATGACAACAACAGATAAAATCATATTTAATCATAACAATCTGTGTCATCTGCGTTCAATTTCATTACCGGTTTGTAAAAAAATAACCCATTAACAAAGTGCAAAGCTCTATTATTATTTCGATTGCAATGATCGCCTCCGCCTTTTTTTCAGGGATGGAAATTGCTTTTATTACTTCCAATAAATTACGTATCGAGCTGGAAAATAAACAAGGCAGTTTTTCAGCAAAAATACTATCCCATTTTAATAAATATCCATCGCGATACCTGGCAACAATGTTAGTCGGCAACAATATTGCTTTGGTAATATTTGGTATTTATATGGACGAAGAATTGAGCCATTCGATGGAACACTTTATTTCATCAAAAGTATTGCTACTGCTTATTTCTACGTTTTTATCCACTATGCTTATTTTAGTAGTGGCAGAATATTTACCTAAAAATTTTTTTAGAATAAATCCCAACAAAACACTCAGTCTTTTTGTATTTCCCCTTACCATTGTTTACGGTGTTTTATACCCTGTTGTATTGATAACCATTGCATTTTCTGAATTTATTCTCAAACGATTATTTCGTGTTAAAATTGAAAAAGAAAGTATTGCTTTTACAATGATCGATCTGGATAATTATTTAAGGGAAGGAACATCGGCAGTAGAAACAAAGGCAGAGAAGGATCATGAAATTCAAATATTTCAAAATGCCCTGGACTTTTCGAGTGTAAAAGCCCGGGAGTGCATGATTCCCCGTACCGAAATTATTGCATTGGATGTGAATGAAAGTATTGAAGAATTAAAAAATAAATTTATACAAACTCGTCTTTCTAAAATTTTGATATACTCCGAAAATATTGATAACATTATCGGATATGCCTACTCAAAAGAATTATTTAAAAAGCCTGAAAGTATCCGTAACATATTATTGCCGGTAAGTATTGTGCCTGAATCAATGGCAGCAAGTGAAGTATTAACTGTATTTATTCAGCAGCATAAAAGTATTGCCGTGGTGGTTGATGAATTTGGCGGAACATCAGGTATGCTTACCATGGAGGATATTATTGAAGAGATATTCGGTGAAATAGAAGATGAGCACGATAAAGAAGAGATGATCGAAAAACAGCTAAATGAATCAGAATATATTTTTTCTGCCCGCCTGGAAACCGATTATATAAATCACAAGTATCAACTTAAGTTGCCTATCCTCGATAACTTTGAAACCATCAGTGGCCTGATCATGCATTATCACGAAAGCATCCCAAAGATTAACGAAGAGATACGTATTGAGAACTTCCTATTTACAATCTCTGCAGTTACAAAAACCCGAATTGAACAAGTCCATTTAAAGATAATGGAATAACTATTCGGTTGAAATCAATAATTACCAGCAATGTTGGACGACCACCTAACAACGACAGCAAAAAGACCAAAAAGTGGAATCGAATTAACGAAACTGACCAAAAACCACAAATAGTTGTCAAAAACAACTATAAGTAGCGTAATTACAACGAACAGTAGCGAGTTTTACTTGCAATATGGTAATCGGACAAGATAACTTTGTGGCATCAAACAAAAAAATAATATGATGCAAAATTCAAAATCAATTGGCAATAAAATTGCCGCAGCAAGAAAGAAACTTAATCTTTCACAAGCCGACCTTGCACAGAAAGTGTCTATCAGTTCACAAGCAGTGGGCAAATGGGAACGCAACGAATCAATGCCGGACATAACAACATTAAACCGACTCGCTGAAATTCTTGGCGTTGATCTCAACTATTTTTCGGATAGTTTCCAGTCGGATGACAAAGAAGTTGAAATTTCTCAACCCTCTAAAAAGCAATTAGACGAGTTGCCTTTGCACAAACCAAACAAAAAATTTGGTTGGAGTTGGAATATGTCATCGGGAAACTGGGTAGATGCTGATTTTTCCGGATTAAAAAATTTGCAAGAAAAATTTAGTTCTTCAAATATGAAAAACTGTAAGTTTTTGAACTCGGATTTGTCCGGACTTATTCTTGGAAAAAACAACATTGAAAAATGTGATTTTTCAACTTCGGACATAAGAGACAGCAAACTCCAATCTTCCAATTTATTAAACAATCAGTTTAATAATTGCTCCTTTATAGATGCCGAATTTTTGAAAAGCAATATCGAAAAATGTAATTTCTCTGAAGCAAATTTTTCCGGTGCAGAGTTTAATGAAAGCTGTTTCGAGAATAATATTGTTGAAAATGCCGTATGGAAATTTACATCTTTTAAAAACACGGGGATTAGTGCTGTTGTTTTTGAAGGCACCATTGAGGACTGTCACTTTGAAAACTGCACGTTTTATAGGGTTAAATTTCAAAATGCAACCATTTTAAACAGCTTTTTTAAGAATAATAGTAAATTGAATCGGGTACAGTTTATTAACTGTAAAGTAGACAAAATGACCTATGCTTTTTTGAAAAACAATGCAACAAATTTGACCGGTATCACATTAATATGATTCGATACAGATAAAACGTATCAGAAGGAAAGGCTGATCAATAATAGATCATCAGTAATAATTCCACCAAAAATCCAAGACCAAAGCCGGAATATACCTGTGCAGGTGTATGCGCATTAAGTTTTAAACGTGCATACGCAACTATGCCCCCAAACAAAATAACGAGCATTAAAACAGAACGCATATCCAAATGCAAGCGATATACAATACCAAGTGCTGCACCTGCAATTCCACCAATACCGATAGTATGGGCACTTATTTTCCATTTAAAACTGATAAAAATTGTAAGAAGAATAGAAATTGCTGCACCTAAAATAAGTATCTTAAAAATGTTCGGAAATTCAGCATTATAAAACAAATAAAACAATGCAAAATAATATAAAACAGCACTTGTATAAGGAATAAATCGCTCACTTAATGTTTCCATCTCCAAACTTTTGATGCGGCCCATCTTCAATAAAATAAGGGCATTAACGGTTGGAAGCAAAAATGTAAAAATGAATGTAATGATAAGTATTACTAATTTTAAATTGGCTGAAGTGAATGTGGAAATATAATTATTTGTAAAAAAAATAATTGCAAAACCATAGGTAGGCATCAGTAAAGGGTGAAATAAATAAGAAATTACTTTTGCAATTCGGGTTTCCAAAATAAAGATTTTTTTGAGATTCAATATCTAAGATCAAAAACAGACAAGATAGAAACAAATTAATCCTGCTGTGTGATTCTTATAACTTGTTTCTGTTATAGGATTTGCATGCTACATTATAATTCCTTTCTTAAACGAGCAACAGGTATTTCGAGTTGTTCACGGTATTTTGCAATGGTTCTGCGGGCAATATTATAACCTTTTTCTTTCAGTATTTTTGTCAATTTATCATCCGTTAATGGTTTCTTTTTGCTTTCTACTTCAATACAATCTTTCAGAATTTTTTTAACTTCACGGGTTGACACCTCTTCACCACTATCGGTAGAAAGAGATTCACTAAAAAAAGATTTTAATAAAAATGTGCCGAACGATGTTTGAACATATTTACTATTGGCCACACGGGAGATCGTAGAAATATCTAATCCAACTTTTTCTGCAATATCTTTTAATATCATTGGTTTTAAAAGGGTTTCATCTCCTTCTAAAAAATATTCGCGTTGATACTCCATAATGGCATTCATCGAGTAAAGCAATGTTTGACTACGTTGCTGAATAGCATCAATGAACCACCTGGCACCATCTAATTTTTGCTTCACAAACATAGATGCTTCCTTACCATTCTTATTCTTTTCTTTCGAATACTCTTCCAGCATTTGGCTATATACCTTGCTAACACGCAGATCAGGGGCATTACGTGAATTGAGTGTTAATATTAATTCACCATCCTCATTGGTAATTGTAAAGTCGGCAATTACTTGTTGAAAGCTTTTTTGACCATCCGCCATGGAATTACCCGGACGAGGATTTAATTTTAAAATTTCATGAATTACCTCTTTAAGGATCTCATCATCGATCTCTAGCTTTTTGAGGATTTTATCATAATGCTTTTTTGAGAATTCATCCATTTGCTCATCCACCACCTTAATGGCGAGCTCTATAATAGCTGTGCGAGGCTCTTTGCGCTTTAACTGAATAAGTAAACATTCACGTAGGTCGCGTGCACCAACACCTGCAGGATCAAACTCCTGGATCACTTTCAGTGCTTCGCTCAATTCGGCTTCTGTGGTAATGATATTTTGAGAGAAAGCAATATCATCCACTATCGAGCCCACATCTCTACGTAAATAACCATCATCATCCAAATTACCGATCAGGTATTCAGCGATCTGATAATGGTGATCATCTATATCCTTCAATCCAAGCTGACTATCCAGCATATCCTGAAAAGAAACACCAACCGAAAAAGGGATTTCTTTTCTTTCTTCGTCAGGGCTTGTATTGTTTGCTTTTAGTTTATAAGATGTACCTTCATCCTCATCCATATAATCGCTTATGCTGAAATCATCGCGCTGATTATCCTCACTCTTAGGTGCATCATCATAATTCTCATCTTCAAATTCGCTGTTGGTCTCTTCATCACCCTCATTGCCTTCTTCCAGGGCAGGGTTCATCTCCATTTCCTCTTTGATGCGTTGCTCTAAAGCAATAGTAGGTAACTGCAACAATTTCATTAACTGAATTTGCTGCGGAGATAATTTCTGAAGTAATTTCTGTGTTTGTACCTGCCTTAACATAAAGCCTTGTGCTAAATTAAATTACTACAAAAATAACAAATATTTGGAGATTGTTTTTCAAGATCTTATCAAGTTACGTACCAAACTGCAAACAGCTTGATTTCAGGAGGAAAGGGCTCAATTCGTTGATTGAAAATTATTATAAATCACGAAATTATTGTTTTGATCGGAGAACACGAAAAAAGTGTGTTATTATTTTTTGCTAAAAATGATAATCCTTATAATTTTCACTAAACTCTTCGGCAGCTATTGGTGTGTTCACCTTTAAATTATAGAATTCATACGTTTCAAAAAGTCCTTTATAGTCATATATTTTTTCGCTGATAGGTAACATAAGTTCTTTATCTATCATTAATAAAAAAAGTTTTGCATATGCATTAGGAACCTGTATCACCTGACCGGCTACTACATCATTGTACCAATCCGCCTCAGGATTTTTTTCCAGAATCATAAATTCACTTACATGGAGATTATTAGCGATTGAGAGTATCGTTTCATTTTTTTTAACAAGGTAAGGTCTCCATTCAAAATCAGGAAATGCAATAGAAAGTTTGTAACAGGTGCGCCCCATGTATTTTTCTTCTCCGAGGATAACAAAATGTTTTTCCAGTGTTTCAGTATAATTTTTCATTGCGTTTTTCAAAATTTCAGCGAGATAATCCATACCCAATTCATGAATTGTATGGTGCTGATTTTTACGCATCAAGGATCCCATAGGGTCAAGGTTGAGATTTACGTATGGGAATGTTCCGGGGTTTATTAATGCACTTTCCTTATTAGCTCCTTGTATCCATAGCACTTCTTGTCCACCCATTGCTATATATAACTTACGTGGAGAAATTTGCAGCTTTACTTTCGATTCGGTAAAGTTCATTTTACCTTTTACCCTTTCATTGCGTTGCAGATCGTAACGGAGCGTTTTTATATTGGATATTGATTTTAATACAGCATTTAACAGCTCCATCGAGTTTTGCGCTGTATTGTGCTGTTTGAAGCCAAACGAAGCCAACATTAAGCAAAGCCCTGTAAGTATGGTAAATAATCCGAAAAAATTTTTTTTAGTTCTCATTGCTCCGCTGCCCTTCGAAAAATCCATTTTTGAATAAAATGGGTAAACTTTCGGCTTTATATTTAAAATTTGTAATCCTTATACTCTTTTGTAAATTCCTCCGCAGCAATAGGAGGGTTTATTTGTAAATTGTAATACTCATACGTTTCAAAAAGACCTTTATCATCAAATATTTTATTATTTACGGGTAATAAAAGAGCCTTATCAATTAACAATATAGTAAGTTTTGCATAAGCATCCGGCACTTGTATGATCTGACCCGGTTTTACATCGTTGAACCAGGCTACTTCGGAGTTTTTTTCCAAAATCATATACTCACTAACATGGAGTTTTCGGGCAATTGATGTAATGTTTTCGCCATTACTAACTTTATAAGAATTCCATGAATAATCAGGAAAGGCTATGGAAAGTTTGTAACAATCTCGTCCATCATATTTTTCTTCGCCAAGTATAACAAAGTACCTATCAAACTTATCTCCGGCACGCCTAATCCCATCTTTTAATATCTCGGCAAGATAATGAAGACCCATTTCGTGAATAGTGTGATGCTGATCCTTACGCATCAATGAACCATAAGGGTCAAGATTAAGATTCATGTAAGGAAACGCTCCCGGATTAACCAAAGCATCACCATCATTAGCCCCTTCCAGCCATAATACTTCAGGCCCTTTTACTGATAAATATAATTTCCGGGGAGAAATTTGCAACTTCACCTGCGACTCGGTATGCTGCATTTTACCTTTGATCCGCTCATTACATTGCAAATTGTAACGCATCGTTTTTATAGTCGAAATTGATTCCAATACACCATTAAGAATTTCCTTTGAATTATAAACCCCCTTCTTTTGAGGACTAAATGAAGCCAATAACAAGCAAATGCTGATTACCATTAAATATAATCCAATATAACCCGCTTTAAATTTCATTGTTCATTCTTATTTGATTGGTAAAGATACTTGCATTTTATTCAAAATAAAATTAATCACAAGTCAAAATTTTAATATCCCTAGAGCAGTCGAAAAACAATTAAAACTTATAGCCTTTAAAATTCTTGGAAAATTCATCCTGATCAAAAGGCTTATTAATAATAACGTTATAAAATTCGTAAGCTTCATAAAGTCCTTCTTCATCGTATATTTTTATATTAATGGGCATAAACGTTTTCTTGTCAATGAACAAAATAACTTTGCTCGCA
>JAIOQD010000011.1 GCA_021413595.1 Bacteroidota bacterium
CATTACCTGTTACTGTGCATCATAAAGCATTTGCATGGAGTACTGTTGGCAATAGAAAATTTGTGATCGTTCAATACGTTATTAAAAATACAGGTACTGCCAGTTTAGCTAATTTGTATGCGGGGATTTTTGCGGATTGGGATATCGATGTTGCTACTTTTGGTTCGAACCGTGCATCATTTGATGCAGTCAACAAAATGGGCTATGCGTATTATACAGGTACCAATGGAACCTATGCAGGAATTAAATTGCTTACCAGTTCGGCACCAGTGCTGCATTATGCTGTTGATAATGTGGCAGGTGGTGGTGGTGGAGCAGATCTGAGCACAGGAGGCTTTGATGGAGCTGAAAAGTATCTGACGCTTTCAACCAATCGTGCAAACGCTGGAGTTGGAGGTGCGGGAGCGGATGTGATTGATATTGTAAGCACCGGCCCTTATTCTATTTCTTCAGGGGATTCCATCAAAGTGGCTTTTGCATTAATTGCTGGTGATAATTTAGCGGATATAAAAACAAGTGCGGTAAATGCCCAGATCAAATACGATGGAATGAATATGACCACAGGTTTTTCAAGTAATGCTGCAAACGAAATAGATCTGATGGTTGTTTATCCAAATCCTACTGATAACCAATCGGTGATTGATATCACAATCACGGAGGAATCATTGGTTGAATTAAAAATGTTTAATATATTTGGTCAGGAAATTAAAGTAATAACATCTGAAAAAATGCAGGTAGGGGCACATCGTTTTGTGCATGAGTTATCATCCATTGCCAGCGGATTGTATTATTACCAATTAACGGTTGGTAGTAAAAAACAGATTAAAAAATTAATCATCAATAAATAAAAAATTCAATTGGCAATTTTGCAGTAGGCAATTATTTAATTTTACAATTAATCAACAGGCAATTATGCAATTTAACGAATGTTGATTGTTTACTCAAAATTGCTTAATTGTCAAATTCCTTCTTACATTGCCTACTGTTAAATTGTTAAATTGCTAAATTGTTTTATATATTTGTACAAATTAAAAACTACTATGGATTTAAGCGGAATTATTTCAATTGCAGGAATGAGTGGACTTTATAAAGTTGTGGCTCAAACAAAAAACGGGTTAATCGTTGAGTCGTTGATCGATAAAAAGCGTGTGCCGGTTTATGCCACAAACAAAGTAAGTACTTTGGAGGATGTACGTATCTATTCAACAGGTGATGATGTGCCTTTGAAAGAAGTTTTACAAAAAATCTACGACAAAGAAAAAGGTGGACTTTCGGTTGACACTAAATTAGCTGATGTAGAATTAAAAAAATATTTTAAAGCTGCATTCGCTGAATTTGATGAGGATAGAGTATATGTATCAGACATTAAAAAAGTAATTAACTGGTATAATACACTTCACAAACAAGGTTTGTTAGAGAAAAAAGAAGAGAAAGCTGCAGACGATAAATTGAAGGATGAAAAACCTAAATTGAAAGCTGCTACCGATGGTAAAGCAGGAGCTAAAACAAAATTAAAAGATACTTCAGCAAAACCTGTAAAAACAGCAAGTTCAAAAGTTAAAACACAAGGTGTAAGAAAAACAGGAGTTGCTTAAACAATTTACGTTTCACGTTTTGAAGAGTTTCAAGTTTCAAGTTAATGCTTTTGCAGACCTGAAAGCTTGAAACTTTTTTATTTAATCAGGCTTCCTACATCTAATATTTACAACAAAAATTGATTTAAAAATGCTCACACACAATTTCTCGACAAGCCCGAAATGACCATACGCGCTGTCATCTCGAGCCTTGTGGAGAAAGAGCGTTGATTCCATTTACAAATTAAATATATAAAGTCTAATAAAAAAATGCATCCAAAACAAATAGAGATCCCAACAAAACCGATTCGCCATTTTTTGCCGCAAAGCTTAACAATAGATTCATGGCGCAATGTAGAATCTTTTTTTATTGACCTGAAGGAACGTACCATTTCTTCAGCAAAAGATCTGGAACATTGGTTATTTAACCGCAGTGAACTGGAAGCTGTATTGGGTGAAGACATGGCCTGGCGCTATATTAAAATGACCTGCGATACTGCAAATCCGGAATTAATAGACTCTTTCAATTTTTTTGTTAATGAAATTGAACCGTTCATCGCTCCGTATGTTAATGAGCTAAACATAAAACTTTTTGATTCGCCCTATCTAAAGGAACTTGATCAGGATAAATATCGCATTTACTTGCGAGGGATAAAAAAGTCGTTAGAATTATACCGTGAGGAAAATATTCCTTTACTCACAAAAATCTCAACCGAAGCACAGAAATATGCTGTTATTTCCGGGGCTATGACCATTGAATGGAATGGTGAAGAGATCACTTTGCAAAAGGCTGCAAGTAGTATGAAAGATACTGATAGAAATGTGCGTGAGGCTGTATATACTAAAACTCAGGAGAGAAGAAAATCGGATAAAAACACCTTGAATGATCTATTTTCAGAACTCATTCAATTACGTCACCAAGTAGCGTTGAATGCAGGGTTTACAAACTATCGTGATTACAAGTTCAGTGAACTGGGGCGATTTGATTATACTGTTCAGGATTGTTATAATTTCCATCAATCAATAGCAAAAGAAGTTCTTCCTTTAGCGGAAGCATCGGACTTAGAACGAAAAAATATTTTAAAACTGGATACTTTAAAACCCTGGGATACGGATGTGGATGTGGAAGGAAAAGCTGGATAAATCCATTGAATGCTTTTATAAAGTGCGTCCTGCCTATGGTGAGTATTTAGAAATCATGAAAGCGATGGGGCATTTAGATCTTGAATCACGCATTGGTAAAGCGCCCGGAGGATACAATTATCCATTGCATGAAATTGGTGTTCCATTTATTTTTATGAATTCGGTGGGTACTCATCGTGATCTGGTAACAATGGTGCATGAAGGAGGGCATGCCATACACTCGTTTGTTACTCGCAATCTAGAGATCACCGATTTTAAAAGCACTCCATCAGAGGTTGCGGAATTAGCATCAATGTCGATGGAATTAATTTCAATGGAGCATTGGGATGTATTTTTTAAAAATACGGATGACTTAAAACGTGCGAAAAAAGAGCAGTTAGAGAAATCATTAAAAACATTATTGTGGATAGCTGCAGTGGATAAATTTCAACATTGGATCTATGAAAACCCCAAACATACTGTTGCAGAGCGAATGGATGCCTGGGGAAATACGATTGATCAATTTAGCAGCAAGGTAATTGATTGGACAGGATTGGAAGAAGTAAAAATGCGTTTATGGCAAAATCAGTTGCATATTTTTGAAGTTCCTTTTTATTATATAGAATATGGTATGGCCCAGCTAGGTGCTATTGCAGTATGGCGCAATTACAAAAGAAACCCTGAGCAGGCTTTAGATCAATACGAAGCCGCATTGCGATTGGGGTATACAAAATCAATTCCTGAGATATATAAAACGGCAGGTATTGAATTTAATTTTTCGCAGAAATACGTTAAAGAACTTGCTGATTTTGTAAAGAGCGAATTAGAAAAAATATAAAATTTTAAATGTTAAATTGCGGAAATAAACGTTTTATGGCAAAGGGCTTCTTACAAAAAGCTGATTTCCAAAATGATTAAATGGCGTTTTTTTGTAATTAGAATAGCTTACATTTGACAAAGCGGGACAAGAGCAACAATGTAATCGCTTCAAACGCTTACAAGTGCTTACAATTACAAAACATGCGTTTATAAACTTGTTAGCGGTAATTTTATGACGACATTCACACAAACAAACTACACAATATGGAAAAGGTTACATTCAATTTACAATCAATTGACATCAACGCTGGGACACGACCAATAAGTGTTAAACATAGCGTAGAACTATTTAC
>JAIOQD010000012.1 GCA_021413595.1 Bacteroidota bacterium
GATGCTAAATGGAAATTAAATTTAGATTTTATTGATCAAATTAAAAAAACACAACAGGAGATTATTGGTAATTATTCTCAAATGCTTAAACCGGGAGGTATTATGGTTTATGCTACTTGCAGTATTTTACCAAGTGAAAATCAAGACCAGGTGGAAGCATTTTTAATTAAGAATAAAAATAATTTTGAATTTATAGATGACAGAAAAGTGCTCCCTAGTGATGGTTTTGATGGCTTTTATATGGCTGCGATCAAGAAAAAGTAGGTGCTTTTCTTTAAAATGATTTTAATTGTTTCAATGATTTTTTATTCTGTATAAATTTCTTATAAAATGAACTCAATAGATCCAAGCCAAATTGAATTAATTAAGAGCATAGATGAGATAAATAAAGTAGTTTGGAACAGCCGTGGTGTACCTATAACTGGTGTTGATTTGTATCAGGAATGCTCTAATGCCTTAGAGAGATCTAAATCTATTAATTATCAATTTGGCGTAGCTCAATGCCTTCTGAATTTAGGGATGGGGTCTTTTATATTAAAACACGACACTCATTTAGCCCTTTCACAATTACATGAGGCGAATCTGCTTTTTAAGGAAATAAAAAATGAAAAATGGAGTGCAAATTCGTTTCTCACAATTGGGATAGTATTCAATAGTTTAGGTAAAGCAGAATCCGCATTGTCAAATGCATTAAGAGGAATCAGCTTTTACGAAAAAAATGCCGATGATATTATTGACAGAACAATGGCTTTTTATGTTTTAGGTACAGTTTATAAGGATTTGAAAAAATACAATGAGTCAGAAAAATATTATAAGATAGGTGTTTCTCGCAGCGTTAAAACTGATTCTCTTTGGATTGGTCGGATATTCTCTGGACTTTCAAACATTTATTCCATTCAGGGGAAATATGATGAAGCTATTAATATGGGATTTAAAGCACTTGATATTCTGAAATCAGATAATAATACTATTGGAGAAAGTCGTGCTTTAAATGACATTGGAGCCATTTATAAAAAACAAAAAAAATATGTTGATGCTTTGGATTATTTATCAAAAGGATTAGAAATTAGAGAAACACTTGATCTGAAACAATTTGCTTTATCAAGCCATATCGATATCGCAGAACTATTTTGCGAAATTGGTCAAAATGAAAATGCAATTATTCATCTTAAAAAAGCTGAACAAAAAGCGATTGAAACCAACCTGTTATCACGGCTTTCTAAAATATACCATGATCTTGCCTCGATTTATAAATCAATTTCAGACTTTCAACAAGCGCTTATTTATAATGAAAAATATGTTCAGATAACTATTGATACGCATGAAAACGAAATTGAAAACAAAATTAATAGTTTGCATACAGAACTCTTGCGGGAAAAGGAAGCGGAAATTGAGAGATTAAAAAATGTAGAACTAAAATCCGCCTATAATCTAATAGAAATAAAAAACAAAGAAATACTGGATTCGATAAATTATGCAAAGCGTATTCAATACGCGCTTTTGGCTCATGAAGGATTACTGAATGAAAATCTGGAAAATTACTTTGTTTTATTTAAACCTAAGGATATTGTTAGTGGGGATTTTTATTGGGCAACAAAAAAAGGTGACGATTTTTTTCTGGCTTGCTGTGATTCTACTGGGCATGGTGTGCCTGGGGCTTTTATGAGCTTATTAAATATTTCGTTTTTGAATGAAGCAATTAATGAAAAAAATATAGTTAGTCCTGATCAAGTATTAAATCATGTTCGTGATCGATTGATTCAAAACCTTGATGGTGGACAGGATGGTATGGATGCGACTTTATTAAGGATCAACAAAAATAAAATAAGTTATGCTTCTTCCAATAATTCTCCATTGCTTATACGTGACAAACAACTGATCTTGCTTAATGCTGATAAAATGCCAGTAGGTAAGGGTTATAGATCGGAAAGCTTTAGCCTTTATGATATAGATATAAAAGCTGGGGATACTTTATATTTTTTTACAGATGGCTTCGCAGATCAGTTTGGCGGTTCTGATGGAAAAAAATATAAATATAAACAGTTGGCAAATTTACTTCTTTCTAATGTTGATGAAGATATGGAAGTTCAAAAAGAAAAATTAAATGATGCCTTCAATAGCTGGCAAGGGAACTTAGAGCAGGTTGATGATGTTTGTATCATCGGAATTAAATTTTAACAAGCGCTCTGATAAGGTGTTTTATCGAGCCCAGCCTTATTCTAATTGCTTGTTTATATCATTTCTATTACTATTTTTTTGTTAAATGTAATATTTCAATACAAAAAAAGTCCAACGTAATGTTGGACTTTTTATTTTTAGTAAGTGAAATTTCGAGATTACATGTGTATCACCTCACCATAAGCAGCAGCGGCAGCTTCCATGATGGCTTCACTCATTGTTGGATGAGGATGAACTGTTTTAATAAGTTCATGCCCTGTAATTTCTAATTTACGTGCAACAACTATTTCTGCGATCATTTCGGTAACATTAGCGCCAATCATGTGAGCACCTAGCAATTCACCATATTTAGCATCAAAAATTAATTTTACAAAACCATCTTTCGCACCAGCAGCACTTGCTTTACCACTCGCAGAGAATGGAAATTTACCCACTTTTATTTCATATCCGGCTTCTTTGGCTTTAGCTTCGGTATATCCAACAGATGCAATTTCTGGTTGACAATACGTACAGCCTGGGATGTTATTGTAATCCAATGCTTCAGGAGAATGCCCCGCAATTTTTTCGGCACAAATAATACCTTCTGCTGATGCAACATGCGCTAATGCTTGTCCGCCAACACAATCTCCAATAGCATAATAACCAGGCATATTTGTTTGGTAGAAAGGGTTTGTTAAAATTTTTCCTTTATCCGTTGCAATACCAACATCTTCCAATCCTAAATTCTCTAAGTTCGCTTGAATGCCAACAGCAGAAAGGACGATATCACATTCAATAATTTCTTCTCCTTTTTTTGTTTTAATTTTCACTTTGCAATTTTCGCCTTTCGTGTCAACACTTTCAACATTTGCTTCTGTCATCACATTAATTCCTGCTTTTTTGAATGAACGTTCCAATTGCTTGGACACTTCTGCATCTTCAACAGGGACAACACTTGGGAGGAATTCTACTAAAGTTACTTTTGTTCCCATGGTTGCATAGAAGTAAGCAAACTCACTTCCAATCGCCCCTGAACCAACTACTACCATTGATTTTGGCATTTTAGCCAATGTCATCGCTTCGCGGTAACCGATTATTTTTTTTCCATCTTGTGGTAAATTTGGTAAGGCTCGTGAACGAGCGCCAACAGCAAGTATAATGTGTTTTGCTTCGTAAATTGTAGCTTTGCCATCAGCAATAACTTCTACTTTTTTACCTGCCTTTACTTTTCCTGTTCCGGTGATAACATCAATTTTATTTTTTTTCATTAAAAATGAAATGCCTTTGCTCATTCCATCTGCCACATCACGGCTACGTTTAACCACAGCTCCAAAATCAGCTTCGCCACCGTTTACTTTAATGCCGTAATCCGCTGCATGATTTAAGTATTCAAATACTTGTGCACTTTTCAATAGTGCTTTTGTTGGTATACAGCCCCATGGCTTGGGCGGCCGCCGGCGGCGGCGATCCGAAACCCGCGGAAGCGATGAAGATGTTCCGCGACTTGGGCGTTTACAAGGACGACGCGGATCCGCTCAAGACCTATCTGGCCAATCCCGATCCATCGATTGATAAATAACGCTCACCTGTATCGTAGTTGAATGTCAAAACTTTTGCTCCTGCTTTTATTTCCGGCAATTTTTTTGCAACTGCCGCTAGAGATGCGCCAGTTGAAATGCCTACAAAAATACCTTCTTCTTTGGCAATTCTTCTTGTGTATTCAAATGCTTCGTCTTTTTCCACTTGGATAATACCATCTAATATTTTTGTATTTAAAATGTTGGGTATAAATCCAGCCCCAATACCTTGTAGTGGATGTGGTGCAGGTAACTCACCACTTAACACCGCAGATAGTTTTGGTTCAACGGCAAAAACTTGTAGTAGTGGAAATTTTTCTTTTAAAACCTCTGCAACTCCTGAAATATGTCCTCCTGTTCCTACTCCTGAAATAATGTAATCAAGTCCATCTGAAAAATCATTTAGTATTTCAGTTGCAGTAGTTCTGCGGTGAATCTCTAGGTTAACCTTGTTTTCAAATTGCTGTGGTATCCACGCATCCGGCATAGACTGTTGCAATTCGAATGCTTTTTCTATAGCTCCTTTCATACCCTTTTCGCGAGGAGTCAATACAACTTCTGCGCCATACGCTTGTATAATTTTTCTGCGCTCAACACTCATTGATTCAGGCATAACTACAATCAACTTATAACCTTTTACTGCGGCAACTAGTGCCAAGCCAATACCGGTATTCCCAGATGTAGGTTCTATAATAACGCTATTTTTACTTAGTACTCCGCGCTTTTCAGCATCTTCAATAAAAGCCAGTGCT
>JAIOQD010000592.1 GCA_021413595.1 Bacteroidota bacterium
GGTTACGGATAACGAATCTTTACGAATTTACGAATCTATATTTGTTAAAAATGATCGCACCGATATTGTCTATTGCCCAATTGCTTATTGCAAAATTGCCTAATCAAAATTGTCGATTTCTAAATTGTCTATTTCTAAATCGTCTGCCTCCAGCTTGTGTATTGGATTTGTTTCATTCCAAAATTTCAATAATAAATTTTTTGCAGCAATTGTTCTGAACTCAGCACCTGATCTTGCATCTGAGATAGGAGTATATTCCTCAGCAATCAATTCCATTGCCTGTTCAACAGTACTCCTTACCCACAGTTTCCCGATTAAGTATTCCTCTGCTTTTGTTGCTCGTTTAGTAATGGCAGCCATTCCACCGTATGCAAGCGTTATCGCCTCCACACTATTATCATCCAATGTTATGCTAAAACCAGCACTAACTGTAGAAATATCAAGATCTTTTCGTTTTGATACTTTATAAAATTTAACAATTGTTTTTGGGGAAGGTCTTGGAATAATAATGGTAGTGATGATCTCGTTGGGTTTACGTTCTGTTTTGCGGTAACCAAGAATATAATTATTCATATTAATTCTTCGTTCTCCATCAATACTCTGTAATTTAATTTCAGCATTGTATGCCATTAGAGTGGGCAACGTATCTCCAATAGGTGAACCGGAACCTACATTTCCACCGAGTGTTGCCACTGATCTGATTTGTCGGGAGCCAAATACTACAAGTGTTTCATACAAAGCCGGGAATTCATTTTTAGCAATTTTTTTCACCTCTTCCAGCTTCATGCCTGCTCCAAATTTAATCAGATAATCAGTTTTAATACATTTTTTTAACTCCTCAACTCCGGATAGGTCAATAATTTCATTCAATAATTCATGACGTTTCGTCACGCGCAAAGCAACATCTGTAGCGCCATTTACTAAAACAGAATTTTGCATTTTATTTATTAATTCCAATGCTTCTGCTTTCGTTTTAGGTTGAAAGTATTTTTGTTCGGATGTATTTATTTCAATTGAATTACTTTGATCTTTAATTTGAAGAAGTAGCTCTATTATGTGTTTCTCATTGGTGGTAAATTGGTCTGTACTTTCTTGAGCGCAAG
Source organism: Bacteroidota bacterium (assembly GCA_021413595.1). GTDB lineage: Bacteria > Bacteroidota > Bacteroidia > 2-12-FULL-35-15 > 2-12-FULL-35-15 > 2-12-FULL-35-15. Next base: position 1,104 of record JAIOQD010000592.1, read on the forward strand.
CTTTTGCTGCCGCTTCAATAATAGGTTTATAACCTGTGCAACGGCATAAATTGCCGGTTAACGAATCTTCTATACTTTCTTTTGTTGGTTCCTTTTCGTTTTTATAAAGCGAAAACAATGACATGATAATACCGGGAGTACAATAGCCACATTGACTTCCGTTACATTCTACCATTGCTTTTTGAACTGGATGTAATACTTTTTCAGTACCCTTGTTCTGAGATAAATTTTCAACAGTTATCAGTTGTTTCCCATGTAGCATTGGTAAAAATACCAAGCAGGAATCCCAGGCTTTATAACTTATTTTATTGTCGGGGTTTAATTCAGCAATTACTACTGTGCATGCACCGCAATCACCTTCGGCACATCCTTCCTTAACTCCTTTGTGAATAGGACTGCTGCGTAAATAGTTCAGTACAGTAGTTGTAGGCTTCAAATGGTCATTAAAATCAAGTGTTTGTATTTTTCCGTCTAATACAAAAGAGATGTTTTGTTGCATAAAAAATCAAGGGCTTAATTATTTTAATAATCCAATCAAGCTTGAAAATTAATAAAAAATCTGTATTGTTCAAGGTTCTCTGCGTATATTTTTCTCAGCCATCTGTTCTTCGCAGTAGAAACTCTGTGGTTAATTTTTTTGAATAACTTGAGTAATTAGCATTTAATGGCAATTTTTGAATTTCTTATCGTTCTTTAAAATGTTCTTCGGCACAAAATTTGCACAGTCTTATAGTGAATTTTTCGCAATAAATCCCACTAAGTTCTATTCATAAAATCTAAATTTTGATATTCTATATTTAAAATATTTTTTTAATGTTATTAAACAAAAACAACTCTTTAATTTTCCTCTTTGTCTTTTATTTGGGCACAGTTTCCTTTTCTACCACAAAGGATGATTGGCTGCTGAAAAAAAATGAAAAAGGCGTTACTGTTTATACACGGAATTCTGAAAATTCTGTTTTTAAAGAATTAAAGGCTGTAGCTTATCTCAAAACTTCAATTTCAAGTATCGTAGGCCTACTATATGATTTTGAAAAATATCCCGAATGGGTATATAAATGTGGTACATCAGGTACACTAAAAAAAATTAGTGAAAAGGAACTAATCCATTACCAAACCGTGATTGCACCTTGGCCAATCAGTAATCGTGATTTTATAGTAAATATAAAAATAGGGCAGGATGAAATAACAAAAGTAGTTTCCATAAAATCGTATGCAAAGGGAACCTATATACCTGTTTTCCCTAATTATGTTCGAATAATGAACTTTAATGCCTCCTGGACACTCACACCACAAAAAGATGGATCGGTTGAAATTGTATATCAATTGTTAGTTGATCCTGCAGGGGCTGTTCCTGCATGGGCCATGAATATGGCAATTGTTGATGGACCATTTGAAACCATGAACAAAATAAAAGAAAGAGTTTTCAAAGAGGAATACCAAAAAGCAAAAATTCCTTTTATTAAAGAACCCATTAAAATTTTAAGTAAAAATTAAGTTTGGTGAGGGTAATGGTAGTTTTATTAACCTAGACTTGATTTAATATTGGGAGCTAGGCGAAAACCGAGGGTACATTCTAAAACCCAAGTTTCGGTAAAATCTATTAAATAAATTCAACGCTATTATATTGGTGATGCTGCGTTAGGGATTGCAGCGGAAATCCTTTTCTTTTTAGAAAAGATTGAAGCGGAAAGCCCGCCCCTTTCTTTTTAGAAAGGGAAACGCCCCAATAAAAAGCTTTAGAACAATTATTTTTGAGTTCAATTATTTATTTAAGGACAATCACAAGAATCATTTTCCATTTTCAGATCAATTGCAGTAACAACTCTTGAAATGGTATCACAATCTGCAATTACAATACGAAGCTTTTTTCCTGAAGTAGTAGTACCTTCTATTGCGTAGGAAGGACAAGGTTTATCATGTACCTGACTTTTATCATAATTCACTTTCCCTTTACCTAGAGATTCACCTTTTCCAAGTAGTTCTCTTATTTCAGACTCTGTAATCTGTCTGCATTCCATTCTACAAGCGGCATGTTTGCTATACTCCAGTTTTTGCCAGCCAAGTTCTTCCAATTTAGCCGAACCTGGCATCTGACAACCTTTCCCTTTATATACAAAGCTTACAACAAGTACTCCCAGCAATAAACCGAAACCGTATAATTTTAAGCGTCTAATTAAATCGGAATGTTTTCCTTGAATTGCCATAATGAGATATGAGATATTAGTATTGAGATGTTAGATTTTAGAGCCGGTTTTAATTTAGTTCGATTTTTTATGGTGATTTTACTCATTCTCGACTTCTCTCGAAACTGTTCTGCGTTGTCATTTCGAGCGGAGTCGAGAAAGGAGTGTCAGCTTCAGAAAGCGATATTGTGATATTTTAAATAGAATTTAAACAGGATTTAGATATTTTGAAATAATAAAATATTACATCATTAAATCCCAGACATCAATAAATTAATATCCTTATAAGGAAGTTTAAACATTTCTCCCAATACACGATTAGTAAGTTTACCATTATAAATATATATTCCATTACGAACACCTTCATCTTTACGTAACATATTTTTTACACCACCTTCTTCCCCAATATTTAAAAGGATAGGAGCGAAGATGGTGCTTAAAGCATAAGAAGCCGTGCGTGAAACACGTGAAGCTATATTAGGTACGCAATAATGAATAACACCAAATTTCCTGAACACGGGCTTAGCATGATTGGTCACTTCCGAAGTTTCAAAACAACCGCCCTGATCTATACTTACATCAATGATCACTGAACCTGTCTTCATTTCACTAACCATTTCTGATGTTACCACCAATGGAGTACGGCCCTGTTGAGAACGCATTGCACCAATAACAACATCGGCAGTTTTCAAATGTTTTGCCAACACACGTGGTTGAATTACAGATGTAAAAATTCGTGTACCAATATCACTTTGTAAACGTCTTAAACGATAAATAGAGTTATCAAACACCTTTACAGATGCACCTAATCCCAAAGCAGCACGGGTAGCAAATTCACCAACTGTACCGGCACCTATGATCACGACTTCAGTTGGGGAAATTCCGGAGATACCACCTAAAATAGAACCTTGTCCGTTGTTGACATTACTCAAATACTCTGCTGCAATTAATATAGAGGTGCTGCCAGC
>JAIOQD010000593.1 GCA_021413595.1 Bacteroidota bacterium
TCCAACCGGATGATGGCTTTATCCATGTCCTTCATTAAAAAAGGATCGTGCAGATCACTCAGCGATGGGCGGAAAAATTTTTTTGCATCCTCATAATTGTTTATGCCACGTTGTGCAAGCATATTTGCCAATATCTTATCAATACCCAGCTCTAAAGTAAGTTGTTTTACTACCGCTTCATCAGCACCTTCTTTTATGCTCCACCGTTTTTCCATAATTCTTTTTTGTGTTGTAAATATACTACGAATTACGAATTTTAACGAATTACGAATCAATGGTTTTATTTATTATGCAAAAACTTCAGTAGTCTGGGGGCGTGTGATGGTCAGTCAGAGCTTGTCGAAGACTGTGCGGTAGGTTTACTTCGCAGAGTTGTAAATTTAGCCGCTAACGTAGTGGTTTTTTGTATTAAAAAAATTACATTTGTGATATGCTAAAAGTAAAGGTAAACAACAACAAGGAGCACAAAATTGTGTTTGAACATCCAACAAGCGGAACTATTAATGGAAGCCCTTTTGCATTGGATATGATAGAAGTGAAACAAGGTAGTTTTCATATAATAAAGGATCTTAAATCATACAATGTTGAAGTGGTTGAAGTGGATTTTGCAAAAAAAAGTTTTTTGGTAAATGTGAATGGGAACAACTATCAACTTCAGGTAGAAAATAAATTTGATGAATTATTAAAAACCTTGGGGTTTGATAATTTAAATACCAATAAAATAAATGAAATAAAAGCTCCAATGCCGGGATTGGTTATTGATGTATGTATTTCAGAAGGTGATGTTATTAAAAAAGGTGACCCTATCATTGTATTGGAAGCAATGAAAATGGAAAACATTATCAAATCGCCAACAGATGGAGTTATCAAAAAAATAAATGTAAAAAAAGGTGTGGCTGTTGAAAAAAATCAAGTGCTAATTAATTTTGTATAATTTTCAATTTAACAATTGGTCAATATATCAGTAAGCAATTGGTAATCTCAATTTAACAATTATTCAATAAGCAATAAAAGCAATTGATAAAGCAATTAGACAGATTCATAATTCATTAAAATTCATAGTACAATGGAAAGCAATAACTCACGTAGGAATTTTTTAAAAAAATCAGCTGCAATCGCAATGGGCACCATAGCAGCAACATCTATTGTTAATAATGTATTCGGAGCTTCAGAGTATATTGAAAAAGAAAAAGCCACTCCGGATGGTGGGAAATTCACGCTTCCTATGTTACCTTATAATTATGATGCTTTAGAGCCTCATATTGATAAATTAACCATGGAAATTCACCATAGCAAGCATCACCAGGGGTATGTTACCAATTTGAACAAAGCGCTGGAAACGGTTGATGGTAATGTGCTAGGAAGTCCTCAATCATTTGAAAACATTTTTGATAAAGTTGCAAAACTACCCACTGCTGTTCGTAACAATGCTGGTGGCCATTATAACCATTCTTTATTTTGGATATTAATGAAACCAAATGCTGGCGGACAACCTAAAGGGAAATTAGCAGCTGCGATAAATGCTTCTTTTGGTTCATTTGATGGATTTAAAACACAATTTACGGATGCTTCAATGAAACGCTTTGGTTCCGGTTGGTCTTGGTTGGTAGTAAGTAAAGGGAAATTAGTGATCACTTCTACTGCCAATCAGGATAATCCATTAATGAATTTAGATAGCATTGAAGTAAAAGGAACACCCATCATCGCACTGGATGTTTGGGAACATGCCTATTATTTAAAAAATCAAAATCGCAGAGCCGAATATATCGCCTCCTGGTGGAATGTGTTGAACTGGGATGCAGTTGAATCCCTTTTTGCTGCTGTAAAATAGAACTTTTGTAATTACAAGTCGTGCTGCACTTGTTTCAGCATCCATGAGATTCAGAAACAATTTCGAACCGGAACGTTTTAGGCTGTTTTAGGATTAAAAACGCTGGAGCGAAAAATCGGATAGCCTGTTTAAGTTTTTTAAAAAAATAACAGTATTTCCTATAAAAGTCTCTAAAAATTCATTTTTTTTAATAGTTCCCAATCGATAGCATCACCAAAGTACATCCCTCTACAGTTTCAATATTATTTTGTTGTAACAATTGTTCAAACTCCGGGTTTTCTGTTCCCGGATTAAAAATCACTCGTTTAGGCTTTAAGCCAAGGATATATTCAAACCAGAATGGTTGATTTTTGGGCCCTACATATAGCGTTATCGTGTCAACATTATCTATATCAACTTTTTCCTTTAAGATTTTTATTCCGTTAATTTCGCCATCCTGAATACCTATTGGAATTACTTCATGATTTCGCCTTTGTAAGGCTATTGTGGCCTTATATGCATACCTTTCCGGATTATCGGAAGCTCCTATTACAACTGTTTTTTTCATTTGAATTAGTCATTCGTTATTAGTCATTCGTTATTAGCTGTTGTTGTATTGCGGTATTATTTAATTGCCTGCTGTTCAATTGCTTACCGCCTAATTGCCCAGTTGAACCTTAATCCACCTCCATATAATCCAGGTCCTTCCCATGCGTTTCTTCCAGAAAAAATGTTGCCATAATAGCAAGCGGAATTACAACCACCCCCACGATCATTGCTGATTGTACAATTCCTATACCAACCGACATATAATTCCACCATATTATCATCAAAACGGTGGATCCCCTCACAAAATTAGGAACTGTAGTAGTAACGGTGGAACGGATATTGGTACCGAACTGCTCGGATGCCACCGTAACAAAAACGGCCCAATAGCCCATTGCTATGCCTGCTATAAAAATGGTAATATAAAATAACTGAGGAGTAACACCGGAAGACATCAAAAACCAGTAACAGAATGAACCTAGGCAAACCAATGCAATTACAAGGGCTTTTTTTCTTGATTTTAATTTTTGGCTGATAAAGCCGGTTAAAATACTTCCAATTGCAGCACCTATATAATGAAACATAACGGCTTTACCGGTATTTACTGGACCGGTCACTCCAAGGGCTTCCCCAAATTCTTTTGAAAAGGTGACCAGAATCCCAACAGCAAACCAAACCGGTATCCCAACCAATATGCAGCAGATATATTTAAAAAAACGTTTGCCATTTTTAAACAAACCTATAAAATCCCCGCGCTTTACCGAAGATGTTTTCATTTTATCAAACATTCCCGATTCATGAATGTAAACACGTAAAAAAAGCAATACTAACCCCAGTCCTCCACCAATCCAATAAGCTTCTCTCCAGCCCCATTCGGCCGTATAAAAAGCCAATACAGCGCCTAGAATCCCTATACCAGAAACAATACTAGTGCCCCATGCACGTGCCTCCTTTGTCATCACTTCCGAAACAAGCGTAACCCCAATCCCCAGTTCTCCGGCCAAACCAAAGCCTGCTATTATGCGCAGCCAAGCGTATTGATTAAGATTTTGAACAAAACCATTTGCAATATTTGCTAAAGAATAAAGTAAAATAGTAAGAAACAAGGTGGATAATCGTCCTTTTTTATCACCTAAAACGCCCCAGACTAATCCACCAAGCAGCATACCTATCATTTGCATATTAATAAGAAAAATACCGGAATCCTTAATTTGGTCGGCTGGGATCCCGATTGCCTGCAAACTCGGAACCCGAACAATACTGAATAGAATTAGATCATAGATATCAACAAAATAACCAAGAGCGGCTATGATAACCACAATATTGAAAGGATTACTACTTCCGTCTTTAAGCATAAAGCTGTTTTTTGAGTGCTTAAATTCATAAAAAAACGTCCTGCAAATACTGCGGGACGTTTTTTTATCTTATTTCAGAAAAAGATCAAACTTTAGCCATTTAGTGCTTCTGCACCACCAACAATTTCTAAAATTTCGTTTGTGATCGCAGCCTGACGAGCTTTGTTATACATCAATTTTAGCTCTTTTATGAGCGTACCTGCATTATCAGTTGCTTTGTGCATGGAAGTCATACGTGCGCCATGTTCTGCTGCATGTGAGTCTAATAATGCTTTAAATAATTGTGTTTTTAATGACCGAGGGATCAAATCGGCAACAATAAATTCTTTATTCGGTTCAAAAATATAATCGTTGGATTTAGTATCTTTGGTTGTTACAGGAGCTTGTACAGGTAAAAACTGTTCAACTGTAGTAATTTGAACCGCAGCATTTTTAAATTGGTTATACACCAATTCTACTTTATCAAATTCTGAATCGGTAAATAAAGACATTATTTTTTCGGCAACAGGTGCTACGTTTGCGAATGTTAAATTATCAAACAATTCGTTTAAACCGCGTGGCATATCAGAACCAACAATTCCATACTCCGTTTTCTTAAAGGAGTCGGTAGCCTTTTTACCAATAGCTAAAACACTTACTTTTGCACTGCTGTATTGCTCTTGTGCCAAACGGTTTGCTGCTTTAATTACATTGGCATTAAAACCGCCACACAAGCCACGATTAGAGGTTATTACTACAATCAACACATTTTTTACAGGGCGTTGTTTAGAATAAACACCATCAGAGCTGTCCAAACTTGCACTTAAATTTTCTAAAATTTCTTTTAGTTTCCCTGCATAAGGGCGCATTTGAACAATGGCATCTTGTGCTCTACGCAATTTTGCAGCGCTAACCATTTTCATAGCGCTGGTAATTTGCTGTGTAGAACTTACAGATGTAATACGGTTACGAACCTCTTTTAAATTTGCCATCTTTTATTGGATGTTAGATTTTAGATATTAGAATTTTAGAATAACACCCAAAATCTAATATCCCATATCTCAATACTTTATTTTTTGTATTTACCTGATAGATCTTTTGCAACAGCCTCAAGAACGTTTGTTAATTCGTCAGTGAATTTGCCTGCTTTTAATTGATTCAATACGTCTTTATGTTTTGCTTCCAAAAAGGCGATATAATCTGCTTCAAATTCTTTCACTTTATTTACAGGCACATCACGTAATAAACCCTTTGTACCACAATAGATAATTGCAACTTGCTGTTCAACACGGAAAGGAGAAAACTGTGCTTGTTTCAAAATTTCCACGTTACGTGAACCTTTGTCAAGTACTGATTTAGTAGCAGCATCAAGGTCAGAACCAAATTTAGAAAAAGCTTCCAATTCACGGTACTGTGCCTGATCCAACTTTAATGTACCAGCCACCTTTTTCATGGATTTAATTTGAGCATTACCTCCAACACGTGATACAGAAATACCCACGTTAATGGCAGGACGAACACCTGCATTAAATAAATTCAACTCCAAAAATATCTGACCATCAGTGATAGAAATAACGTTTGTAGGAATGTATGCAGAAACGTCACCAGCTTGTGTTTCAATAATTGGTAATGCTGTTAATGATCCACCACCTTTTACAATTCCTTTAATAGAATCAGGTAGGTCGTTCATATCTCTCGCAATATCATCATTCGCATTGATCTTAGCGGCACGCTCTAATAAACGGCTGTGTAAGTAAAATACGTCACCAGGGTATGCTTCACGTCCCGGAGGTCTACGCAACAACAATGAAACCTCACGGTAAGCAACTGCTTGCTTGGAAAGATCATCATAAACGATCAATGCCGGACGACCGCTATCGCGGAAGAACTCACCAATAGCAGCACCTGCAAACGGTGCATAAAACTGCATTGGAGCAGGGTCAGATGCTGTTGCCGATACAATCACTGAATAAGCCATTGCACCATTCTCTTCTAATACACGTTGAATGTTTGCTACAGTCGATCCTTTTTGACCAATTGCCACGTATATACAAAATACAGGTTGACCTGCTTCGTAAAATTCTTTTTGATTAATGATGGTATCAATAGCAACTGCTGTTTTACCGGTTTGACGATCGCCAATAATTAACTCACGCTGACCACGACCAATAGGGATCATTGCATCGATCGCTTTCAAACCAGTTTGCAATGGCTCGTTTACAGGCTGACGATAAATTACACCCGGTGCTTTACGCTCCAAAGGCATTTCATATAATGTTCCTGCAATTGGTCCTTTACCATCAATTGGGTGTCCCATTGTATCCACCACACGGCCTAACATCCCTTCCCCAACCTGGATAGAAGCAATTTTACCTGTACGTTTTACAATATCACCTTCTTTTATTTCATTTGACGAACCTAAAGTTACAGCACCTACGTTGTCTTCCTCTAAATTCAATACAATACCTTTTAATCCACTTGCAAATTCGATCAACTCACCTGACTGAACTTTAGAAAGGCCGTAAATACGGGCAATACCATCACCTACTTG
>JAIOQD010000594.1 GCA_021413595.1 Bacteroidota bacterium
TAATTACTATGATACGTGGCGCCAAGCCAGCCAATTTTTTTCCAATCGATCACTCCATTCACATCATATTGAAGTGGCGCACCCTTTACACTTCTAACCATAATTAGGGGATAAGCTATTATCGCCTTCTCCTTTGATACATCAAATACATATTTTGCAGTTCCCTGATAATGCCTGTTTAAGTTATAATAACCATTATCACCGGTAATGATCGGGTATTTTAATCTATTCCCTAGAATTTGTGGAACGGCAAAGCCTATCGTTAATTTTTTAAGAACGTAAACTATACCTAAATCTGCACTAAAAACCGTTTTGTTTTGTGCCTGCTGAGATAAAAATGGATCATCAGTATCTCTGATCTGAGCTTTTGAAAAATCTATTTTATTATCAAAAACACCACATGCTACACCAAAGTATAAATTATTAGAATCACTGATTGTAAATTTATAAGAGTAGTTTGCAAAAGCACCCACGCGGCTAATAATATCGGTAACATCAGAATATACTTTTAATCCTACACTTGAATTTTTTGCGCGAATAGGACCATCAATTGTAAAGTAACTGGTTTTGGGAGACCCCGCCAATCCTGTCCATTGAGAACGATGAGTCAGAAAAACGCTGATATTTTCATTGATACCAGTATAAGCAGGATTTAGTACAAAAGGATTTGAATAATACTGACTGCTAAAAGGCAATTGTTGAGCAAAGACCTTCCCGAAAGGGATAAGAACCAACACACAAGCCAAAGCCAAAAGCCCAAAGCCTCTCCCCTTAATCCCCTCTCCAAGAGAGAGAAAGTGCAAGGTGAGTTGCTTATTGTTAACGGTATCTTTTATTTTTTTCATTCTCTTAATTTTATATGTTTCATTTACCCCAATAGTAAGTGGTCCTTTATATAATTTATCAGAATTTTTAAGTTTCAGGAAGTAATAGTAGGTTCCATCAGGAAGCGGATGGCCATTTTTATTTAAGCCCAACCAAGTATTATCATAAGAGGATGAATAAAATACCTGCTGGCCTTCTCTATTCACAACAATAGCCTCGGTACCGGGATAATTTTCAATATTCTTAACTATCCAGATATCATTGTATCCATCACCATTTGCCGTCATCAAGTTAGATACAGTCAAATTGAAATCTATAATAACAGTGATCGTTATTGAATCCAGATCCATACAGCCATTGATATCAGCTACTGTTAATTCATAGGTAGTTGTTACTACCGGAGTTGCTATTGGATTAAAAATATTTGGATTACTAAGCCCTGTAGCAGGCAACCAGGAATAAATTGAACCACCTTGTCCATTAAGTGTGTAAGAATCGCCTAAGCTAATAGTATTATCTGTACCTGCATTTGCAATCAGGTTAGGAAAGATTACAACTGCAACTGAAGAAGAGTCTTGACATAAAGTGGCTGGATCCGTTACAGTAAGCGCATAAGAGCCTGATGCTAGACAATTACTTACAACAATAGCCTGAGTTGTTGCTGAGGTACTCCATGAATAATTCAAGCCAGCTAAACCCGACATAGAAACACTACCTCCGCAGCAGAATGATAAAGCTCCACTTGAAATGATCTGAGGATCGGGTAGTGCATCCACAAAAATACTAACTGTTGCAGTATCCAAACATCCTAAGTTAGAAGTTGTAATCAAACTAACTGCCCCAACTCCGGACTGAACAAAAATATGAGTAGGATTTAATAGAGTAGAAGAACTGCTATTTCCAAAATCCCATTGATTTAACTGAATGATGCCTGATTCGATGGTGGACATATTCAAAAATGTAGTTGCCACACCAAAACAAGCAGTATCAGCCACGAACATTGCCAGTGGTTTTGGATAAATATTGATCTTAGCGGCATCAGAAGTATCATTTAAACAAACTCCACTATTTACAATTACTCTGTAAAATACTGTATCCGTTAAGTTCGAATAAATCATTGTATCCGTTATGTTTGCTGAATCTATCCAAGTAGTACCCTCATCAATAGAATATTGCCAATTAACAACTGCTCCGTTATACCCCAACAGTGTGAGTGTTGCACCATTTGAATACGCACATCCTGAAACGCCACCAGAGATGGTGCCTGCAACTGATACAGGATCAACAGTGATGGTATCATTTGACGAAATTGCGAAGTTGCAAATACTGCTCTGTAACACAGCATGGAAAATTGTGGTGGTGGTTAAATTAGTATATATAAGACTCGCAGTTGTGTTATTGACATATACCCAAGTGGCTCCGTTATCAATTGAATACTCCCATCTTACAATATTCCCTGTATGGCCTGACAATAATAATGTATCGGAATTAACACCGCTACAAACTGTATCGTTTGCTGAAACAGTTCCTCCAATTGGTAATGGAGTGGTATCAACTGTGATTCTTGCTTCAATGGATATTGCATCAGCACAAAACTCAGTGGTGATAGCCCTATACCAGGTTGTAGTTGTTAAATTGGAATAAATCAGTTGCGTTGTTGTGTTTGCGATATCTATCCAACTGGTTCCTCCGGTTATTGAATACTGCCATTTTAGTATCGTATTGGAAGCACCTGTTAATGTTAGCGTATCTCCATTCGCCCCATTACAAACAAAAGCATCTGCTCCAACACTTCCCCCAATTGCTGTTGCATCCACTGATGCGAACACAGCACTGGTATCAGAACAACCTGTTGCTGCTAAAACACCAACAATATAATAGGTGCCGCTTACAAGAACGTTTGTTGAATCCAACATTAAATTGGTTGCTGCGGCATCTGTATAATAGCTTAACGTTAAACCAGCTGTTGAACCAGCTGTTACTGTAGGTAATGTTAAATTTACAGTGTCGGGTGAACATACCGGAGATGGAGTATTAATAACAACAACCGGTTTTGGTTTTATTATTACGTTTATTGCAGTTGTATCTGAACATGTTGTAGCCAGATCAATACCAACAATATAATAAACCCCTCCTACTGTAACAGAATCAGGAGTTGGGTGAATTAAGGTTGCACCTGCATCAAAAAATTGGCCATAAACCAAGCCTGGTGTTGAAGTAGCTGTTACTGCAGGCAAAGTAAGATCTACTCCTATTGGGAAACATTCCGCGGCAGGGTCAGTAGTAATTACATTTGGTTTTGGATTTATTGTAACCGTTACTGCTGTTGTATCAGAACAGCTTGCGGAGGTTGTACCCACAATAAAATAAGTACCGGCACTCACTGCGGTTTCATCCGGAATGGGAGTAATTGCTCCTGCCTCCATAAAGTAAGTATATGTTAGGCCAGGTGTTGTACCCGGCACTGCGGTTGCCACTGAAGGTAATGTAAGATTAGCGGTTGCAGGGAAACATACTCCCGGGTTACTGGTAACTAATGTAGGTTTTGGGTTTACTGTAACGAGTACCGCTGTGGTATCAGAGCATCCTGTTAAAGGTAAAACACCAACAATGTAATATATACCAC
>JAIOQD010000013.1 GCA_021413595.1 Bacteroidota bacterium
ATACGGGAGCTATTAATGGTGATACATTAGTGTATGATTCTTTAACAGGGAGTATAAATACTTTTAAATATTATGAAGTTACAGTAACCCCCGCTTGGGGTTATAGTATGAGCTTATCAGGTATCGCATTTACTTTTCAACGCTCTGCTACCGGAGTAAGAACATATTCAGTTCGCTCAAGTATAGATGGATTTGCCAGTAATCTGCCTGCATCAATTGTTATTAATACAAATTTAAGTATCAAAGGCTCGAATGAATTTTTTACTAAATATGATACAACCACCAGCCAAAGTGGAAGTTCCATTGAACTCAGTGGCGCATCCTATACAAATGTAATAAGCCCAATTACTTTCCGCTTTTATGGCTGGAACGCAGAAGATAGTACAGGTACTTTCAGTATAGACAATGTTAATTTTAGCGGTTCAGCAGGAACAATTGAAAATACACAAAACTATATGGATTATTCCTATTGTGAAGTAATGTTTACAAAAGGACAAAAAGAAAGAATGAGAACAGCATTGGAAAGTAATATTTCTTTTAGGAACCGCTTGTGGCGCACATCAAATTTGGTTGCAACAGGAACGGATGATGACGGTCAGGCTGCTGCAGTATGCGTTCCAACCCCGGATTTTTACGCCAACCGCAATGCAATTTGTGTAGGTGCAAATGTTACGTTTACCAAAAACATTTTGCTTGGAACTGCATCTAATAGTGTTTGGACCTTTGATGGGGGAACTCCATCTACATCTACTACAGCAAGTCCGGTTATTACTTATAACACCCCCGGGGATTATAATGTAAAACTCAAAAGCAGCAATTCTTCCGGATCAGATTCAGTAGTAAAAGATTACTTTATTCATGTCAGCCAACTCGGATCCACGCAATACAATGGCCTTGCATTTGAAAACTTTGAAACTTCCCCCAATTATGCAAGCTGGATAGTAAATAATTACGATAACAATAATAATTACTGGGCATTTACCAATACAGCCGGATATAGTGGGAATCACAGTATGTTAATGAATGGATTTGAAAATTATGCTTTTGATGTAGATGATTTCGTCACACCTGCTTTTGATATATCCTTTGTAAGTGGAGCATATCTAACTTTCCGCTGTGCAGCAGCTTCAAAAGCATTGTTAGCCATTGATTTGAATGAAGTATTGAAAATTTATTCATCTACAAATTGCGGACAAACATGGCAGATACGATCAACTATTCAAGGAAGTTCATTGTGCAATAATGGTTATCACCCTGAAAATTTCCATCCAGATTCGCCTAGCCAATGGGCTTTGCGCACAATCACACTACCTAATAATATTGCTACAGATAATGTTCGTTTTAAATTTGAATACACAACAGGCAATGCTAGCAATAATATATACATAGATGATATAAATATTACTGGTGTATTAGGTATTAATGAAAACGGTATTGATCCTGCCAGCATATTGATCTATCCAAACCCAACAGATCAAACAGCTACTGTCACCTATCATTTGAATAAAAAAGGAAATACAAAAATTGAATTATTGGATCTGCTTGGTAAAAAAATAATGGAGATAACCAGTAATGATCAACCGGAAGGCGATTATTCAATTCCTATTTCAAAGGAACAACTTAACCTCAGAAGTGGTATTTATTTTATTAAACTTTCCACTGATACTACTGCGATTACAAAAAAAATAATCTTTACAGAATAATAATTTCATTTCTGTATAGTAATCAAACTAAAACATATTGTTAATAGGCATTAACTATTCAATAAATTCAAATTCTTCATTTTAATCATTTCAATTAAGAAGTGTTATTTGTTTCCCATTCCCATGTCTTTCATCATTTCCATTTTCATCATTTCATTCATTTGCTTTGCTTTCATCATGTCATCTTCGGTAATTATGGAATTGGGTTTATCCGAATCCTCCGTGTTTCCGTTTGCAACATTAAATACCAGTTTTTGCATATATTCGGGCTTGCCTCCATTAATCATTTCTTTGATTGACTTTGCATAAAAGTCTCTTGCGTTCTTAACATCCTTTTTGCCTGTTATAATGTCATTGGCAAGATTGATTGCAAGGAAATTTGCTCCTTCTTTATCACATCGCGCAGAAATTTCACCATTGGTGCGGTTACAAACCACGCTTCCGTCATACTTAGCCAGATCACTGAATTTTTCCTGTGGTACTTTGTAATCAATCCACTGTTGCATTACATCCGTATGAGGCATTGGGAAATCGTGTTTAAATTCTTTGGCATATACAACGGTTTTTTTCCACTGACCTGTGCTATTCCACATCATCATATCAGCGGTTTTTGCTACCGGTTCACCATAACTTTTTTTCATCATCATAACTGCCATTTTTGAAGCATCAGACCAGCCACTCATATCATCTACAGGCAATGAGATGTTTTTTTCCGTTGGGGGAGGTATTACTTTTTCTGTTGATGAGAGTTTT
>JAIOQD010000585.1 GCA_021413595.1 Bacteroidota bacterium
CTCGATTTATAGATTACGTTCCCTTCCTGATAGTTAGTGTTATCAAAATTAATTCGGCCGATCAAATTATCAATATTGTTTCCTGTAACATTGATTATTACTTGTGTTGAAAGGTTTGTTTTTTTTGTTGATTTAATAAAATTTAATGCCGCCAGATCTGCTCTGTTGAGGGTGGTAATAAAATCGAGATTTGGCAGTTTGCCAGTAAAGTCCACTTTGCCATTGAAATCAAAATCAATATTATCGTCT
This sequence comes from Bacteroidota bacterium, assembly GCA_021413595.1. GTDB lineage: Bacteria > Bacteroidota > Bacteroidia > 2-12-FULL-35-15 > 2-12-FULL-35-15 > 2-12-FULL-35-15. The sequence goes on from JAIOQD010000585.1 coordinate 250, forward strand.
TTTACATTTAGTTTTCCTTTAAAAATTTGCTTTGCAATGTTGCCTTCAATTGCAATGTTCTTGTAGGTATAGTTATTAAATTCTAAACTATTTATAGTACCCTTTAATTCTGCTGCAATCTTTTCGAGTGTCAATCCCGATCCATCTATAGATACATTTGCAGTTGCTTTACCTATTATTTCTGTTCCAAAAAATGCTCCAAAATCAAAGTCTGTGGATTTTAATTTTCCTTTGTAAAACTCTTTATTTTTTTTCTCATCATGGTTTACCGCAAGGTCTGTTGATAAATTTCCTAAGGCAGATGAAAAATTACCATAAGCATAAAAATCGTTATATAAACCTGTGAACGTTCCTTTAAATTTCATAGTACCCAGTTTCGCTATGTTACTTGGTAAATCTAATGTTTGACTTGTTTCAAAAGGCGGCATGGCTAATTGTTTCAAATCATAATAATTTGTTTTTAATTGTTCAATATTAAGGTAAATAACCGTTTCATCAATTTTGGGCAGACCTGTTAATTTCACATCGCCAATAAATTGAGTAGCGGTATTCGCTAATAAAATATTCATTTTTTTTCCGCGCAAATCATTTATTTTTCCACTGATTTTTCCCGAAACGATTAGCTTTTTATTTAATCCTTTGAGGTCAGAAGCAAAGTAGGATATATCACTCATTTCTAAAGTGGAATGATCGAAGTCCGCTTTTAAGTAAACCTGGTTAACGAAATCGTTAAAATCTGCGTAATGGTTGTATTTAAAAGTCAAATCGGTTGAAATTGTGCTCTCAGGTGTTTTTATTTTCAATTCATCCAAATTGATCCCAAGCGGACTGATTTTCGCCTTACAGCTTAAGTTTTTGAGTATAAAACCACTTTTTTCAACTGCTGACAAATAATCAATTGTGGTGTGAATAGTATCCTCAATAAATCGGATACCTGCAAAACGACTATTAATTTTAGTTGCGTGAATGTCGGAATAATTTATGCCGAATGATTTTACAGTGTCGTGTTCGTTTCGAAATGCAAAATCACTGTTCAGTAATGTTACTTCTCTAATCTTGATATCCCAGGGTCGGGAAGGACTTCCTGTTGTTGTATCTCCTGTATCAAAAGCATCAATTATAAACTGAAAATTCAGATCCTCATCTGTTTTATATTTTACCAAAGACGTTTTAGTATCAAATAAAACTAAATTGTAAACATTTATTTTATGTTTTTTAAAATTGATATTGCTAATGTCCAGTTTGAGTTCTTTTGAATACAACAACGTATCGTGATGCAGATCTTCAACATAAAGATCTTTAACTACAAGCTTTTTAAAGAATTCAATATCAATACTTCCTATTTCAACACGGGTATGTAGCTTTTTCGATAAATATATTGCTGTTTTTTTTGCAGCGTATATTTGCACGCTTCGTATTTGAATAAGCAAAAACAGAACGATCAACACAAAGATGATGGTTGCTATTAGCCTAAATAATATGTTAGCGAGTTTTTTGATATCTTTGTTTATAAAGCTGAAAGTTACAAAGTTAAAAGTTAAAAGTTAAGGGAGTACCAAAAGTTAAAGCAACTTTAAACTATCAAACTTTAAATTTTTAAACTAATTTTAATATGAGTAAAACTATAATCATTTTAGGTATTGAATCATCATGTGACGATACAGCAGCAGCTGTTATTAAAGACGGCAAATTGCTTGCCAATATTGTGGCTACTCAAGATATTCATAAAGCCTATGGGGGCGTTGTTCCTGAACTGGCATCTCGGGCTCATCAAAAAAATATTATTCCTGTGGTGGATCAGGCATTAAAACAAGCAGGAGTAGAGATACATCAATTAAGTGCCATTGCATTTACCAGGGGACCCGGCTTAATGGGCTCCTTGATTGTAGGAATATCATTTGCAAAAGCATTTGCATTGGGCCTTAGTATTCCACTTATTGAAGTAAATCACATGCAGGGGCATATATTGGCTCATTTTATAGAAGCCC
>JAIOQD010000014.1 GCA_021413595.1 Bacteroidota bacterium
TCAATTACACTCCACAAATTAAAGATATCCAAACTGTTTCTCATTCCAATACACATCATTTCGGCCACAAACTGCCCTCCAATGAAACTATTAGCTCCAAGGCCATTCAAATTATCGGAAGGGTTATTTTGCCAATTAATATTCGCTTCAGTGATAGCCGTTTTAATTTTTGAAGTTCCTGTTCTTAAATGAAAGGAATTACAAGAAGCTACCCTACTATTCAGATAAATTATATCATCCTGCAATTGACCGGGATCGGTTAACTTTGATATAACTGTGGCCCTAGTTTGAGCACCGCTAAAAGGATAGGCATGGAAAGAAATTATATCTAAATAATATCTCCCAAAGGCATCTTTACCAGTAATATCACTTGGTCCACCAGGCGTGGTAAGACCGTCAATTATATTTTTATTGAAACTTGCAATTTCCGGCCCAATAATCAGTATCGAGGGATCCACATTTTTCATTGCCGAAGCAAATGGTTTGAAGTAAGCTGCAATCTGTGCTGAAGTAGAATAAGAATAGCTTAAATCGGGTTCATTCCCAATTACCCAATACTTGATATTTCTTCCTTTTGTAACATTTATATATGTTACTATATCAGCAGCTTGCTGTTTGGAATACCGATTATTGAAAAACGGAACCTGTATCATCGGCTCCATTCCATTTGCACGAATAGAATCAATCATTTTAATGTACTGATGCTTGGTAGGCATATTTCTGTCGGCCGCAATGCCACCAAAACGAATAATGGATGCACCACTATTTTTTATGTTTTTCCAGTTCTTATGTAGTTTCCCGTTAAAAATAAAAGGAGGATCAATATTTCCATTTGCATCTCCAATAGTATCAGGCATCCATGCATTTTCTCCGAAAAAATGAGTAGGAATAGTTTGTGAAAAGCCATAGTTTATAGAAAACGACAAACTCATTGTTAAAAGGCTTATGTAATAGATTTTTTTTAATTGCTTCAAAATGTTTGGGTTTTAGTGAATATAAAAACTGGAGAGAACCTCAGGTGGGCTATTATTTTTATTGATTCAGCCTATTTAATCTCTCTTTTAGCGATCAACATTTATTGAACGTTTTTACCTAAAACGAAATTGTATTTTTGGCTAAAATTTAACAGATTTTGGCAAATAGAACTTTCAATTTCTCTACACTTTTATCATCAAACAAAAAGTGTTAAATGATTCATATCACCAACAGAATCAACCATTACGGTAAATGTTAAAAAAATAAAAACAATCATAGTTGTTGTTTTTTGATTTCAGGCTATTAGAAATTTGAATTGAACGAAAATTTGGATTCAGGGGATAAAAACAAGTCTATTTTCGCATCAATAATTATTCTTTTTTTGATTAGTAGGTTTCGCATCAAAAACAAGTTGTATCCTCCCCTTTTTATATTAAAATACGTGTATATGAAAAAATATTTATTCTTATTTAGTGATCTAAAAAGATGTTTATTTCAAAAAGAAAATGCCTTATTTAGGAAGCTTGTAATTATTATTATTCCAATTCTTTTTTTTTCTTCTCTCACAAAAGCTCAAGTATTTACTGGGGGGGGCGGACCAATTTTAAACAACGGGCAAACCACCTATTTTAATATTATGGTTACTGGGCTTATTCCAGCACAGTTAGATAGTACTTTCGGGCTTGAAGCCATTTGCATCAATATAAATCATCCTACTGATGAAGAGTTATATCTATATTTGGAATCCCCCGATGGAAGAGTTGTAGAACTTGCATCAGGAAGCAGTTGTAATGGTGCTAACTATACTAATACCTGTTTTGACAGCCGTGTAAGCTCTTCAATTACCATGGCGGACGCACCTTATAGTGGAAGCTTTAAACCAACAGGGTATTTAGGACGTTTCAATAATGGTCAAACAGGAAATGGTACATGGCGTCTTTTTGTTCATGATTACCTTGCTTTCTTAAATTCCGGCTCATTGATCAGTTGGAGTTTAACTTTCGGTACCTCCCCATCCAAGCCGGTTATATTTACTTCTTCCAATCTTCCAATTGTTCTTATTAATACAGGAAATCTATCAATAACTGAGTCTGAAATATTAGTTAACATGGGGGTAATTGATAACGGATCGGGGCAAAGGAATGACACATCAGATGTTAGAAATAATTATAATGGAAAAACCATGATCCGAATAAGAGGTAATACTTCTAAAAATTTTGAAAAAAAATCGTTTGCCATTGAAACAACCGATATTTATGGAAATGAGATCAACGTATCCTTACTTGGAATGCCTCCGGAAAGCGATTGGGTATTAACAGCTTCGTATGCCGATAAAAGCCTGATGCGAAATTCAATTACGTATGATCTTTTCCGACAAATGGGAAACTACGCTCCTCGCACCATAGACGTGGAACTTTTTTTAAATAATGAATACAGGGGGCTATATGCATTAACAGAAAAGCCAAAACGAAGTGACGACAGAATTAATGTTTCGAAGTTAACAACCGATGAAAATTCGTATCCTGAAATTACCGGAGGGTATATATTGAAAATTGACAGGTCTGATGAAGATGGTTGGTACTCACTATTTGGAGGAAATTCACAAAATAATTCAAGCTTTTATTATCAATATGTTTATCCAAAAGACCTAGTAATCACAGTTCCGCAAAAAAATTATATCAATAATTTTATGGATACTTTAGAAACTGTACTCAACTCCCCCTACTTTGCTGATCCTACAAATGGATATCAAAAATACATAGATGTTGAATCCTTCATCGATTTTTTTATTATTAATGAACTTAGCAAGAATGTAGATGCGTATAGATTAAGTACCTATCTGTATAAAGATAATATTTCGTACGGTGGGAAATTACATATTGGACCGGTATGGGATTATGATATTGCCTGGCATAATTGTAATTATGGTAATTCAAAAAATCCAATAGGATGGGAATATCAACTCCAAGATACTGTTCATCCGAGTCCAGCATGGTGGAGCCGTTTATTACAGGATAGTTATTTTTCCAACAAGCTTAATTGTCGTTGGAATACTCTTCGCCAGAGCATTTTGAGCATTAACGATTTGAATAATTATATTGATACACAAACAAATTGGCTTAATGAAGCGCAGCAACGTAACTTCACCCAATGGCCTATTTTAGGTGCTTTTATTGCTCCAAACCCCCAAGCTCAATTGAACACCACATATTTGGGGGAGGTAAATGATCTAAAAAACTGGATACTAAATCGCACAACATGGATTGACTCCAATATTTGGGGATCATCATGCAATGTTGGGATTCAGGAAGAGGAATTTTCTGAACTTTCAATGAATTCATTTCCAAATCCTTTCACAAACAATTTGAGTGTTATTTATAAAGTATCGGATAATTTGTCGAAAAATACTCAGGCAAAAGTAAAAATAGAATTATTGAACGTATTAGGGGAACAGATACAAGTTCTTTTTGAAGGAAATAAAATGGCTGGTACTTACAAGGAAGAAGTTGTTACTACACAACTTGCAACCGGCATATATATCGTGAAATTAAGTGTAAACAAACTTGTAGTATATCAAAAAACAATTAAACTTCAAGAGCGATAAAAAAAGAAGCCTCCCAAAAAAACTCCCGAAGGGAGGGAGAACCAGCGCACAAAGCCAAGCTGAATGCATTGCAAGAAATATTTCCACCCCTTTTGGTAGGCTTGAGAGGGCTTGTAGGTTAGGAGGTGCCGATAACACCATCAGGCGTTTCAATTGGTAAACTGATTGTAAATACAGTTCCCTTATTAACAATACTTTTTGCGCTTATATGTCCACTATGAACATCTACAATTTTTTTACAAATGGATAAGCCTACTCCGCTGCCTTCGTTTTCAGAATTCCCTTTGAGACGTTTAAAAAAGGCGAAAATTTTATTTGCATACTGCTGCTCAAAGCCAATCCCATTATCATGAAAATTGATTCTCCAGTATTTGGTTACTTTGATTTTACTGAATGAATCATCCGGTGTTTCCATAATTGCAGTTATTCGGATCTCAGGTTCCAGATCATCATTTGAAAATTTAAGAGAATTATTTAGTAAATTCCGAAACAATAATTTAATTAAAGAAGGAAAAACGTATAATTTAGGAAGCGGATCGATTGATACTTTGGCATTTTTTTTCTTAATTAATTGCCCCATTTCCGAAAGCACCTCATTAAATAGTTGATTCATATCAGAATATTCGAGGGCATTTTTTGTGACATCTATTTTACTAAAGGTATGAATATCATTGATTAGAATTTGCATTCGCTCACAGGCTACTTTAATTCTATCCAAATACATTTGCCCCTCGTTATCCAGCTTGTTTCGGTACTTTAAAACAATAAAATCGTTGAACATCCTAATTTTTCGAAGTGGTTCCTGCAAATCATGAGATGCTATATTTGCAAACTGATCCATTTCTTTATTTGCCGATTCGAGCTTTTCAATATTTTTCAGCAATTGTTTGTTTAATTCTTTTACCTTTTCTTCAGATGCAATTCGGTCTCTTACTTCAATTTCCAAATTTTTATTGATCGCTTTGAGTTTCTGTTCCTGTTCCAAAAGCAAATGATTTTTTCTATACAAATCCACAAAAACAGCAACCTTAGCTCTCAGCAAATCAGGTTGAATAGGTTTATAGATATAATCCACTGCACCCGTTTTATATCCTTTAAAAAGTTTTTCGTCCCCATAACTATTCGCTGTTATAAAAACAATAGGGATATGCTTTAACTTTTCGCGCTGATAGATCATTTCTGCCGTTTCAAGTCCGTTCATTCCGGGCATTTCCACATCCATGAGAATAAGAGTAAAATCCCATTCTTTCAATAAAATTTTTAAGGCTCCATTACCAGAGGAAGCTTTTACTAATTGGTATTGCCCAGGCTCTAAAATACTTTCCATAGAAAGTAAATTGTCCTCGCGATCATCAACAAGTAATATTTTAACTTTTATTGCATTCGACATTCTTCTTTCAATTATCATAAAATTCTCTCGCAAAGTCGCGAAGGCGTAAAGTTTTAAATGTATTGAATTAGGCAATTTTTCAGCTCGCAGCTTTGCATCTTAGCGTCTTTACGAGCAATATTGTTACTATTTATAAAACCACATTCTCATCAGTGAAAGAAGTTGGTCAATTTTTAAAGGTTTGGTAATGTAATCAGATGCTCCGGCTTCAATACACTTTTGTCTGTCGCCTTTCATTGCCTGAGCAGTAACTGCAATAATAGGCAATGTACTATTTTTATATTCACGCCTTATTTTACGTATTGTTTCATAACCATCCATTCCCGGCATCATTATATCCATTAAAACCATTTCTATATCATTAAAATCATTCATTAAACCAATTGCTTCCATACCGCTTTCTGCCGTAATCACTTCAATATTAAATCGTTCAAAAACTGTAGTGATAGCAAAAAGATTTCGTACATCATCATCAACTACTAAAATTTTTTTGCCAGTTAGAACGTCACACTTTTTCCTGAAATTTT
>JAIOQD010000586.1 GCA_021413595.1 Bacteroidota bacterium
TCAATTTGTTCATCCGGAAAAGCTTTTTGAAAGGAACGATAGAAATAAGCGGTTATAGTAGTTCCATGATGAGTACGAATAAAGTCGATGATCTGTTCAGGTAAATTATTTCTTTTCGCAATTTCAATTCCTTTAATAACATGTCCGATAATGATTGCGGCACTTTCATCATAATTTAGATCTTCGTGTGGATTAATGCCATTCGCCTGGTTTTCTATAAAATACATGGGCATTTCCATTTTACCAATATCATGATACAGCGCTCCGGTGCGCACTAATAAAGCGTTCCCACCAATTGAATAAATGGCTTCCTCTGCAAGGTTAGCTACTTGTAATGAATGTTGAAACGTACCTGGTGCCCGTGATGCAAGCTCTCTCAATAGTTTACCATTTGTGTCGGATAATTCCAATAAAGAAACATCCGAAATAAATCCGAATATTTTTTCAAAAACAAAAATCAATGGATAAGAAAATAAGGTGAGCATTGCACTGATACCAAACCATGCGAAATCATGCCAGGTCATCACATCGATGCCGCCTTCCTGAATGATAGTGATACCTATAAATGCAAGACTATAGGTTAAAAATATCAGTGCGGCCGAAATAAAGATTTGAGAGCGGTTGTGTGTATTCACGATACTGAAAATTGCCATCATACCCGTGACCAATTGTATAAATGCAAATTCAAAACGGCTTGGTGCCATAAATGAAATAATAAGAACTGTTATCAGGTGCACAAACAGAGCGATCCGTGTATCATAGAATGCGCGGATAATAATCGGTAAAATGCAAAAAGGTAAAAGATAAACACTAAATGATTGTGTATTTACCGATAATCGGGTCATCAATACCTGAAGAATAATGAGAATTAAAATGAAAATGATCTTTGTATTGTCTAAGAAGATATCATTGCGAAAAAATGCCAGAAATGCTATTAATAAGGCTAAGCAAAGGGTAACGATCAATGTTTGTCCTAATAAAATAAAAAAATAACTGACTGTTCCTCCCGCTTGTTCTTCATATTCCCATTTTAATGATTGAAGTAATTGAAATTTTTTCGCATCAATAATATCTCCTTTCGAAACAATACTTTGATCTTTTAAAATAATATCACGCGATGGCGAAATATCATCAATAGCCTGTTTTAATACCTTATCGGATGTTTCTTTGTCGTAAAAAAGGGAATGTGCTATACTATTTTCCAGCAAGGGTAAAATAAATTTCGCATCCACTTTGTTTTCATTATCAAGAAGCTGTGTGTGCATATATTCATACGCTGAAGTAATCGTATGAAAATCATTCAGATCATGTTCCTCAGCAACATTGTAGTTCAAAACATATATCGAATAATCACCTGCCTTATTCTCAATTATATCGGTTGGTTCAATTATTCCTTTACTGTAAATTGAATCAAGTATTTTTACTGCAACAGCAAGGTTTTTTTCTTTGGATTTTTTGTTTTTTTTGTCGTCCCATTTTGCTGAAAATTCTTTTGTTAATAGTAGTTTTCTTGCATCTACAATGGAGTTGTCATATTTAAAATAAGGTTTTGCGCTTTTAATTATTTCCGCTTTTTCCATTTCCAATTCATCCGCTGATTTTTTTATTGCGAAATCGAAAGGAGCTATTAGATCTTCATGATACCAAGGTTTACCTTTTAGATTTTGAAACTCATATTGAAATTTCCCTTGTTTTGGAAATATATATACGATTGCAGCAATACCAATGACGATAAGCATGCATTTGTATATTATGGGGTGTCCGTGACGAATAAATGAGATAATCTTTTTCAATGCAGCAATTATTAATAATTACGAAGTTAATTATTTTTATCGTTGCTATGTAATGGACGAACTATTTCAACATATTTTATTTAGAATCTCCAATTTTGTAAGAATTGTTTTTTAACATTTTCGAAATTAAAGTTCATAAATATTCATTTTAAATCCCTTTATATAGTTAAATTTGAACTCGATTTGAACTCGTAATAAATAACATTTTAAATAATAAATAATGAAAGAAGTTTATATAGTATCGGCTGTTCGTACGCCATTAGGAAGTTTTGGCGGGTCATTGGCAGGTATATCGGCAACAAAATTGGGTGCCATCGCAATTAAGGGTGCAGTTTCAAAAGCAGGTCTTGATGGAAAAGAAGTTCAGGAAGTATATATGGGTAGTGTAATACAGGCTAATTTAGGACAAGCCCCTGCTCGTCAGGCTTCTAAATATGCCGGTTTGCCCGATAGCGTGCAATGTACCACCATCAATAAAGTATGTGCTTCAGGAATGAAATCTGTTATGGTTGGAGCGCAAAGTATTATGTGTGGTGATGCTGATGTTGTAGTTGCCGGTGGTATGGAAAATATGAGCCAGGTACCTTTTTATTCTGAAAATATGCGTTGGGGGAATAAATATGGTAATGTGGTAATGATTGATGGATTGGCTAAGGATGGTTTAGTAGATTGTTACCATAATTATCCAATGGGTAATGCTGCTGATCTTTGCGCAAAAGAATATAATATAACCCGCGAACAGCAAGATACTTTTGCTATTCAATCTTATTCAAGATCGAAAGCGGCATGGGCTGCCGGTAAATTTAATGAAGAAATTGTACCTGTTGAAATTCCGCAACGTAAAGGGGATCCAATTCTTTTCAAAGAAGACGAAGAATATAAGAATGTGAAGTTTGATAAAATTCCGGAATTAAAACCTGCATTTACCAAAGATGGCTCTGCTACTGCTGCCAATTCATCTACAATGAATGATGGTGCAGCTGCTCTTGTATTAATGAGCAAGGAAAAAGCAGTAGCATTAGGACTAAAACCAATTGCTATTTTGCGTGGATATGCAGATGCAGAGCAAGCTCCGGAATGGTTTACTACCACTCCTTCAATTTGTATTCCAAAAGCTGTTGAAAAAGCTGGTCTGAAAATGGAAGACATTAATTATTTTGAATTGAATGAAGCTTTTGCTGTTGTTGGATTGGTGAATATGCAAAAACTGAAATTAAATCCGGATAATGTAAATGTGAATGGCGGTGCTGTTTCATTGGGTCATCCATTGGGCTGTTCTGGTGCGCGAATTATTGTAACACTAATAAATGTGTTGAAACAAAACAAAGGTAAATTCGGTGTTGCCAGTATTTGTAATGGAGGTGGCGGTGCTAGTGCTGTTGTTATTGAATTGGTTTAGTTTTTTAATTGATATAAGATATAAGATTACAAGAACCAAGAGACAAGAACCAAGAGACAAGAACCAAGAGGCAAGAGGCAAGAATCAGAAAAGCTGAAGTACGTCTTGAATCTTGGTTCTCAAATCTTGAAGCAAAAAAATAAATGTACGGAATATGTAATTTAAGCATAGTGCCTTGTAGAAAGGAGCCTTCCGATAAAAGTGAAATGGTTACTCAGCTTTTGTTTGGGGAGCATTTTCATGTTTTAGAAATGCAGGAAAAATGGTGCCGTATTAAAATTACGTATGATAATTACGAATGTTGGATCGATAAAAAACAATTTTTACCCATCGAGCAACACACATTCGATCTTCTTAATTCAACCGAAAATTATTATAGTAATGACCTTGTGCAGATCATTATGGATAATAAAACATCTACTCTTTTTCCAATTGTAATTGCCAGCACACTCC
>JAIOQD010000587.1 GCA_021413595.1 Bacteroidota bacterium
TTGTAAGTGCTTCATAGCTGTCCGGCAAATGAGCATATTTAATTAAATTGATCTTCCCAACCATCATTTGTTGTTGTTCGAGATCTTCTTTTGTACCAAGTACAACGGTGTTTGTTTCCGGTACAATTTCCAACACATGCAACGGTTCACCAACAGCTATTTCCAATCCTTTACGTTGTCCGATCGTATAAAATGGGAAACCTTTGTGTTTACCTAATACACGACCTGTTCTATCCACAAAATTTCCTCCATCAACACGTTCATCCAAACCAGGTACTTTACGTTTTAAAAATCCACGATAATCATTATCAGGTACAAAACAAATTTCATAACTCTCGCTTTTGGTCGCTAGATCAACATAACCATTATCAATGGCCATTTGTTTAATTTCTGATTTACGATAATTTTGCAATGGGAAAATGGTTCGTTTCAAACTTTCTTGCGTTAAGCCCCACAATACGTATGACTGGTCTTTTGTTTGATCTAAACCTTTTGAAATTACATAACGATCATTTTCTTCGCGGATGCGTGCATAGTGCCCGGTAGCAATAAATTCACAATCCAGCATGTCAGCACGTTTCAATAGAGCAGCCCATTTAATGTGCGTATTACATAATACACAAGGGTTAGGTGTGCGCCCTGCCAAATATTCTTCTACAAAATTATCGATAACATAGTCACCAAATTCATTTCTGATATCAAGTATAAAATGCGGGAAACCTAAGTTTACTGCCAATAAACGTGCGTCATTAATAGAATCCAAACTACAGCAACCTGTTTCTTTACTTGAACCACCGGATGAGGCGTAGTCCCATGTTTTCATGGTAATACCAACAACCTCATACCCTTGCTCATGAAGCAATAGTGCGGCAATAGAACTATCTATTCCACCACTCATTGCTAATAATACTTTTCCTTTTTTACTCATTGTTTTGTACAGTTAAAAGCTGTAATCTCTTGAATATAAATCTGAATTTATTTTTTATTATTTGAATTAAAATTAGCTAATTGCTATTGTGATTATATTTACTCCTGATTCGGCTGCTTTGTTTCCTTTTGTTCATACTGCTTTTTAGCCTTTTCTATTTCTTCTTTTGACATAATAGTGCCTTCATCTTTAGACTTACCATTTGTATAAATCACTTTTTTCTTTAGTGTACCATCCATATTATAAAAATTCCATTTTCCGTCTTTCAGATCATTTTTATAAGCACCTTCAACACTCATTGTTCCGGAAGGATAATAAAAAAGAGTTTTACCTTCTGCTTTATCTTTAATGTATTGTCCTTTATATTTTATTTTCCCATCTAAAAAATATTTTGTACAAGGACCATCAAGCAGATCATTTACATATAGTTTGTCTTCTGAAAGCTGACCATTGCTGTAATAAATTTTGCAACTCCCATTTTTAAGATCATTTAAGTACATTTCAACAGACACCAATTTACCTTCATCATTATAAAATTTCCATAAACTATCTTTTTTTTGATTTATATATTTTCCTTCACCAACTAATTTTCCTGCAGCATTAAAATGCTGATTATACCCAACTGTACCTTTTTGAGAAAAAATGGTTATAGCCCAGGGAATACCTGCTTCGGAGTAATAAATAAACTTTCCATTTGGGAAATCGTTTACAAAATTACCGTCATACAACTTCTTTTTGTTGGCGCTGTATTTGATCCAATGCCCTTGTTTTCTACCAGCGGCATCAATTTCATTGAGTTTTTCCTGCCCCTTTATCTGACTTACAAAAAGCAAAGTGATTATTACAACAGTTGAAAATTTCGAGAATTTATTCATAATATTTTTTTATGCTACAACGATAAAAAATGCAATAGATACACTATCACAATTATTTAATTTTTAATGATACAAAAATACAAAATTAGTTGTGAAGAGTTTTCAAAAATCGAACCACCTTTTTGTTAATCAGCTGGTTGAGAAAGTTTTACCGAAATTTAAATAAAATAAATCGGCTCAAATCGCTAATATAGTGCTATTAACGGTGTTTTTTTGAGTATATATTTAATTAGAAGGGCTTTTTATTTTTGCATATAAATTCTGAACACCCTGCACAAAAGTGCTCCAAAGAAAACGTTGTTTTTCTATGATAGTATTTTGTGCAAAAAATTGTTCTCTGTTATTTGAATAAAAATCAACAATGGAATCAGCGATGGATTTCGAATTAATTTCTGTGACATAGCCCACTATATTATTTGGAACAATTTCGGGTAAGCCTCCTACATTGGTCACCAACATTGGCCTTTCGAAATGATAAGCAATTTGGGTAACCCCACTTTGTGTTGCAGTTCTGTAGGGTTGTACAACCATGTCGGCAGCGCAGAAATAATAACGAACCTCTTCGGTAGCAATGTATTCTGTTTTTAAAATCACACTATTTCCTAAATTATATTTATCAATAATTTGGTTATAATACGATTCATCTTCATAATATTCTCCCGCAACAATCAGTTTTAGCCCAATTTGTACAATACGAGGATCAGCCATAGCTTCCAGTAAAAGATCAAGACCTTTGTATTTGCGGATAAATCCAAAAAATAAAATATGCTTATCAGCCGAGTTTAAATACAAATGCTTTAAAGCAATTGATTTATCAATCTTTTCTCCAAAAATATCATAAATAGGATGCGGTGCAACTATTTTTTTATCTGTAATAATAAACTTTTTCAAGTCATCCAATACGGATTGCGACATTGCAATAAAACCATCACATTGTTTTACAAAATACTTGGTAAACATATTGTCTCCCAAACGTTTTTCATGCGGAATCAGGTTATCAGTAATGGCAATAATTTTAATAGGTGTGCCACGTTTTATAAGTTTTGCAATAGTGCCAAGGCAAGGTCCCATAAAAGGCAGCCAATATCGAAACACCACATAATCGGGGTTTTCTGCCTTAATTTGACCGGCAACTTTTAACCAGTTGAGTGGATTTATTGAATTTATTTTTGTTTCGATAATGAGATCTTCCGGCCCTTTGCCCGAATCATATTGTGTTTTTCCAGGAAACAAAAAGCTCGGATATTGTAATGAAAATGAAATTATTTTAGTGTTGATACCTGCCGTATTCATTGCTCGGCAAAATGCTTCATTAAAATTCGCAATCCCTCCCCGCAAAGGAAAGGCCGGACCAATTATAATGACTTTTTGTTTTGTGGAGGACATATTACAATTTAACAATTTAGTGGTAGGCGATTTAACAATTAACAAATGAGGGACAAATTATCAACTATCAACATTTTATATTACTACTCAAAATCTTTATATAACAAATATTTTTTTCGAATAATTTTGAATTTATCTAATCCTGTTTGCCAACTTTTTCGGATAGCATCTTCTTCTACTCCTTCTTTAATTTGCTTTTGAAGAGTGGCATTACCGGCATGATAATTAAAATTTTCATCAAAAAAATTAGTATTGTCAGGTGTGTTTTTATACGTATTAATTAACCAATACAAATAGATTTTCTTAGTGTTTTTCATGTACTCCGTTCCAAAATTAAATAGATTGTAACCATTACAAACTTGCCCGTTGTATTTAGGTTCCATTGCACCGCTTTTGGGTTTTGGAGTAAATGTATAATTTGTTTTTTGTAAAGTTGGATGACCAATAATTTGAAACGGCAGATCAGTTCCCCTGCCCACCGAAACAATCGTACCTTCAAATAATCCTAAACTCGGGTATAAATATACCGAAGCCATATTGGGCAAATTAGGAGATGGACGAACGGGTAACTCATAAAA
>JAIOQD010000588.1 GCA_021413595.1 Bacteroidota bacterium
TAAAAAGACAAAAGAGAATAAAAAGAGTAAAAATAAATCACAAAATAAAATTTTAGAAAACAATTTAAAACCAAAAATAAAAGAAGTTGTTTATAAATTTATAAATGGAAAATACATAAAAGAAGAAAATGAATAAAAAGCCAGCAGCTAACAGCGGTTTTGCGAGATTGCGAAATATGTGGTAAATTCACGTTTATCTTTCGCAAGAAATATTATCTTAGCAGAAAAATCTCGGTTCCGAAGTTCGCAACCTCGCAAAGCCACGAGACGTTGGCTGCAAGCGTAGAAAAAAAACAGAACTACCTATTAAACTGAATGACAAAGCATCAAACAGACAGTGAATTTCTAAGTGTTACGAACTGAGGGTAATCGGACTTCTATGGGTTACGAACTACGGGTAATCAGACTTCTATGGGTTACGAACTGTGGGTAATCGGAATCTATGGGTTACGAACTGCGGGTAATCGGAATCTATGGGTTACGAACTGCGAGTAATCGGAATCTACGGGTTACGAACTGCGAGTAATCGGAATCTATGGGTTACGAACTATGGGTGCGCACTTAATTGTTCTTCAATTTTTTTTCTTTCGCTTATATCGGTATCGATCACCACCAATTTTTTAACATTACCTTCCTCATCAATTATAGGCGTAAGTGTACTTTGTATCCATCTTTCGTTCCCATCCTTGGTGATATTTAATAGTTGGTAAGTAGAAGATTTTTTGTTTTTTATGCTCTGATTGATTATGTGTTTTATATCAGGATTGGAACTTAGCTCTTCAATAGTATTACCACGTTGTTTTAATTCTTCAAACGTAAAACCTATCAACCGGGTGAGCCCTGCATTTGACCATTCTATTTCACCATTGGGACCACAGATCAACACACCATTATCTGTTTCTCTTGCAACGATGGATAGCTGTTCAAGCTCTTCATTCAGTTGTTTTTTTTGCCTAAAACTTCGATAAATAAATCCAGATAAAACAAATACAAGCAATAAAAATACGGCACCCCAAAGTGGATCAATACTAATGGTATTCAGCATACTATTAGTGACCGACTGAGCCTCTATACTCATAGATAATATAAGAAGTGTAGATAAAAGAAGGCTCTGAATTATTTTCATAAATACTATATTCTCCTATCATATAAAAAAACAAAATTTTGAAAATAAAATTTATCATTTACATCAAACTTTGCAATACCTTTTTGATACTCACTTTATCATCAATGATCTGTTGTAATTTATCAATTGCCACACGTTCCTGCAGCATTGTATCTCGGTAACGGATCGTTACGGTATTGTCTTCTAATGACTGATGATCGATGGTGATGCAAAAAGGTGTTCCAATAGCATCTTGTCTGCGGTAACGTTTACCGATAGTATCCTTTTCGTCAAAAGCACAAGCATGTTCACACTTCAATGTATTCATTATCTCACGTGCCTTTTCAGGTAAACCATCTTTTTTTAACAAAGGTAATATCGCAACTTTTATTGGGGCAAGGAAAGCCGGAATATTTAATGCAACACGTGTGGTGCCGTCATCCAGTTTTTCCTCAACGTATGCTTTTGAAAGAACGGATAAGAACAAACGATCAAGACCTACAGATGTTTCAACAACATAAGGAACATAATTTTGATTTAGTTCAGGATCGAAATATTGCAACTTTTTTCCAGAATGTTGTTCATGCGCTTTTAGATCGAAATCGGTACGACTATGAATGCCTTCTAATTCTTTGAATCCGAAAGGGAAATTAAATTCGATATCACATGCAGCATTTGCGTAGTGTGCAAGTTTTAAATGGTCGTGAAAACGGTAGTTTGATTCACCCAAACCGAGAGTACTGTGCCATTTCATACGTGCAGCTTTCCAATAGTTATACCATTCCATTTCGGTACCCGGGCGCACAAAAAATTGCATTTCCATTTGTTCAAATTCACGCATACGAAAAATGAATTGACGCGCTACAATCTCATTACGAAAA
>JAIOQD010000589.1 GCA_021413595.1 Bacteroidota bacterium
ATGTATTTTCATAATCCTGTTTGTTCAATGATTCGAATCAATCTATCCTTTGATTTTTATCACTTATTTGACCGTTTAATTGTTTGCTGAAATTTATTCCAAAAGTTTTTTGGGCTTCTTATAGGCTGGAACATTTAGCATAAATGCAATCAATGAAAAAATTAATTAGATTTCTGTTTATCTTGTTTCTTATAATATCTCCTTAACAAAATAGTATGCTTAAGCGCTTCCATATTTTCGTCAAAACCTTTTGCTGCACTATTTATACTTTTCACACTCTGATTAAGATTGTGAACGAATGTTGTATCGGTCAATAAATTCCCAACAGAACCATCTCCTACTTTTATTTTCCCTATAACGGATGTAATATCACCAACAACAATTCCGGCCGTATCACTAACTTTTTGTAGTTGGGTTACGACCTGATTCATATTTAAAAAGAGGGAACTGTCAGTGATCAGAGAACCAATAGTTCCTTTCCCGTCTTTGATTTTTTTTGTAATTTGTTCAAAATTTCTGACAACAGCAACAGCTTGTCCTCCTACATCCTTTATATTTAGTATCGCAGCTTTTATATTTTCTGCAACCACAGTATCCATAAAAATTGTCAACAGACTATTCTTACTACTCAATTTATCAGTAATATCTCGAACATTTGCACTGATCAATTTTATGTTTTCATTTGTTACATTCAATGTACGTGTCATTTCATCGGTTTCGATAGAACGCAATGTTCGTAACTCATCTCCATCCTCAACAACGGGGGCTAATTCATCTACTACATTAATATTTACAAGTTTATTCCCCATCAAACCATCAGTTCCCACACTTGCTAAGGCATTTTTTTTAATGAATTTTTGCAGCGCCTTTTCAATGATCATAATTACATTTACCGAAGAATCGTTTACAATTTCCACAAGCTCCACAGTACCAACATCTATTCCGGCAAAACGAACATTCTTTCCTTTCATTAGTCCATTCACATTATAAAATTTCGCACTGATACTAAATGTTTTGCCAAATAGATTTCGCTTATTACCTATTACATATAACGCAATAATCAATAAAATGGCCCCAAATAATACAAAAACCCCTAACCTTATATTTTTCAAAATATCTTTTTCCATTTTTTATTCAAAAAATTGATTAATCTTTTTATCATCTGACTTTTTCAGTTTCTCGTATGTTCCCTCTGCGTAACAAGCTCCATCTATTAATAGTACAACACGATTCGAAGTTATTTTTATACAATTCATATCGTGAGAGATAATGCTGAAAGACCAACATTCGTTAATGCTTCCATCACTAGATCATTCACTTTTTCAGATTGAACACCTACACGATGTCTTCTCAATGGGAATTCAAGATTTTCTCTTACCGTCATTGAATCATAGAGGGCATTACTTTGAAAAAGAAATCCGGCTTTTGCCCTGATCGCTTCCAGTCCTGCATTATTCAGATCAGGAATATTTTTTTCAAACATAAAAATGGTTCCTGAATCCGGCTTCATCAACCCAATGATACATTTGATGAGTACCGATTTACCTGAGCCCGATTTACCAACTACTGCAAGATTCTCGCCTTTATATAAATCAATATTAAAATTTCGCAACACCTGATTATCTCCAAAAGACTTATTTAAATTCCTGATTTGAATAACAGGAACTTCCTTGACTTCTGTTTTATTAATTATTTTAGCATCTTCAGGAGTGACCATCTTAGGTGAAATTTAAAACATCAATGATCTGAACGGCAATCAAATCAAGTATAAAAACAAGAAGTGATGAGATCACAACTGCGGAATTTGCCGACTGCCCTACCCCTTCTGTTCCTTTCTGAGAGTGATATCCTTTATAACAGCCTATTATTCCGATTACTCTTGTTATAACCAAATATTTAAAAGGATTCGTTCCAGAAACCTCCATTGCATCAATCTGCTCCGTAACCTTCATGGATCCAAGCTCTGCACCAATACTAGAGCCGATTTTCCCTGCACAGATCAATGCCGTAATTACAGGGGCAATTTCTCTCACAAGTGATACTGATACCATTTTTGGAAGCCACGCTTCTGCACCAAATTCAACAAGTGTAGGTCGCGACTGAATAGTGATAACCAAACCCATAATAAATGCTGTAATCCCCACCAAGGCTAATGATTTGTAGCCAATAAAAAAACATTGTTTCAGCAATTCACGAAACTCATAAGGTGGGTTAAAAACTTCTTTAAAAAAACGCCCGGTAAAACGGAACATATCGCCCGTTTCATTCAAAAAAACTTTCCACGTATTTGGGAGAATCAAATAATTCATTCCGCTAAAGTCTATATAATATCAAGTTTTTAAAATGTATCTCATCATCAAATACGTTGATTAAAATCATCGCAACCGTTTTAATAGAAAAGACAGAACAACTATTTTAAATAAAAAAGCCCTTGACAATTTAATTATCAAGGGCTTTTGAACTTTAATATCCATAATTTTAATCACCAAAATACTCTTTCAGTGTGAACGTTTCTTTCAACCGGATTCCTTTTTCAGTTTTTTGTACCGTACAACATTCATTTGCAAAATCATGTTCAAAAAACAAGATGAATTCTTCATCAGCAGCAAGGGACATAAATTTTTCTTTTTCAGTAAGCGTTAATAAAGGTCTGGTATCATAACCCATAACATAAGGTAATGGAATATGGCCGGTTGATGGTAAAAGATCTGCCATAAACACAACTGTTTTCCCTTTGTATTTAATGTGAGGGATCATCATTGCATCGGTGTGACCACGCGTAAGCATAAAGGAAACATTATCTCCTAATTGTTTACTGGTACTATATTCAAGTTCATTATTGTCTTGTATCCTTTCCTTTTGCTCATGAGCCATTGAGCCTACAATAAATTTTAATTGCCCACTCGCTTCAATCGGTAAAATATTTTCTTTTAAAAAACTTGGCTTCTCACGGGCATTTGGCTTAACGGCCCATTCCCAATGTTCAGCATTACTCCAGTAAGTTGCGTTTTTAAACACTGTTTCTAAAGCGGTATTATCTTCATTGAATTTTATTCCCCCACCGCAATGATCGAAATGTAAATGTGTTAAAAACATATCAGTAATATCATCATTGCTAAAACCAGCCAAGTTGAGTGACTTTTCAAGCGTATCGTCTCCATTCAAAAAAAAATGACTGTAAAATTTAGCATCCTGTTTGTTGCCAATACCATTGTCAATTAAAGTAAGGCGGTTCCCTTCTTCAATTAATAAACAACGCATTGTCCAGTTGCACATATTGTTTTCATCAGCTGGATTTGTTTTACTCCAAAGCATTTTTGGAACAACGCCAAACATTGCCCCTCCATCCAATTTAAAATTTCCTGTATTTATTACGTGTAGTTTCATATTTGCGAATAACAATTTTTTTGTGAATCTAGTAATTAAAAATCCATTTAATTACGAATCTATGTTTGCAACGTTCCCTATCTGATTAATTGCTTTAATGTAACCCGTCACCATAAGCTACTGCACACCCCTTGTATGCAATGCCATTTAAAACCACTTCCGACCTGTTTTTATAAATACGTTCACTCATACCATCGCTGCACATTTCATTGACAATAGTTATTTTTATTTTATTGTTGCTTCCTTTATCTTCGGCAGTATATACTTTTTGATTTCCCTTAATTTCTGCTTTCGAAAAAATAAAGTGATAGAACTTTGGAATCATCGGGTCATAAAAATCGATCAGATTTTCCTTTTCTGAAATTTGTATTTGCCAAAAAGGTTCATTCCCCATACACCAATATTCATAAGCAATACCAGCATTGAAAGCATTTTTCAATTCCATAGAAATAAGTTCAGTGACAGATGTCCGAAAACCGGTATTTGTTGCCAAAGAATCAGCCACACCTTTAAAATGCATAAAAACAGTTTGGTTAGGGTAAGGCTTAGGCAGGATGTTGCTGTATAAGCTATCCAATTTTTTTTGATCACTGTCCGAGAAGGTATAAAGCTCTGAATCATCTGCATTTTTAAACTGCCCTGGATGATAAACACCTTTATACTCTTTCATTGTTTTTACAAGAATGGCATCAACAGCAATTGAATCTATGGTTTTAGTCGATTCGTTATTGTTTGAGCTCTGAGAACAAGAAAGAAATAAAAAAATGAAACAGAAGGGAACAATTTTTTTTTTCATAAAAATTACAATTATGGCTTTATTCACAAATAGGGCGCTCCCACTTGTATGGACAAACTCAAAACATGAAATAATACAAGGTTGATTCTGCTTCAAATGTTATTAAATTGCCATCACCGGATCTTTGAAAGCCTTTTTTTTGTCTTGAAAAATTAAGGCTGATTTCCAATTTTATAATTCTGGCATTTGTATTTTAAAATCTAAAAAGCTCTCACAGCACGTATTGAAGGTGTTGAATTTTTGTTACCATAATCCTGACGGCCATTATTAAAATTCTGAGCCCATGCGTAATGAGAACTGTATTCAGTAGAACTCCAATAGAAAGGATTAGCAAACCCACCAACTGCAGTTTTACTGGTGCGTAATAAACTAAGCTCTGCTTTTGAAGGTAAGAACCAATCGTCAAAACCATTAAGCTCCAATTTATCACAAACACTTGCAGCGTAATCTCCGGCCCCCTGGGCTGCTACAATAGCTTTTGTATTTGCCTGTCCTGTACCCACTGCAGCGCCTGTTGCATTTGTTACCACGTAATTTCCATTATACCATTTCGCCTTTTTTTGATCCGCAGTTGCAGCTATCAGGCCATGTTGCCCTGTGCTATCAACATAAAAAACAACTCCTCCACCAAAACGTTCACCAATTTTGTGTGTCCCTGATTGCGGGCTTGTTAATTTCAAAATATTTTTGTCATTATTGACAAAGAAAAAAGTGGC
>JAIOQD010000590.1 GCA_021413595.1 Bacteroidota bacterium
AATTTATCAGATATGGAAACTTGTTATAAATTATTTAAAACAAATATTATTCAAAACATAAAATTAAAAGAAAAACGTTTTGGTTTTGAGCCGGAAGTAACTGCAAAAATTTCACGTGTTCCAAAGATCAGAATTTACGAAGTAGGGATTTCCTATTACGGAAGAACATACGAAGAAGGGAAGAAGATTGGTTGGAAAGACGGATTCAGAGCCCTTTGGTGTATATTGAAGTATAATTTATAATAAACAGTATGCAATTTTACAATTTAACGGTAGGCAATTAGGCAGTAGGCAATTTGCAACACACAAACACTAAAATACAATTTCGTAAATTCGTAAAAATTCGTTATCCGTAACCAGTAAATTTGTAATGATTCGTTATTCGTAACTCTACCAATGATTATCCACGAAAATTATTCTTTAAAAAAATTAAATACATTTGGCATTGATGCCTCAGCTCGCTATTTTGCTGAATTATCAAGCGTTGAAGTTATTCAGGAAATTCTTTCAGAACAAACTTTTATCAATACCTCAAAATTAATTTTAGGTGGCGGAAGTAATTTATTATTTACAAAAAATGTTGATGGTATCGTTTTAAAAAACAATCTGAAGGGAATTGAAGTAATAAAAGAAGATGCTGATTTTTATTTTATTAAAGCTGGTGCAGGCGAAGTGTGGCATAATTTAGTGATGCATTGTATTGCCAATAATTATGCGGGTTTGGAGAATTTATCATTAATTCCCGGTAACGTAGGAGCCAGCCCGATGCAAAATATTGGTGCCTATGGAGTTGAAATAAAAGATAGTTTTTATGAATTGGAAGCTTTGCATATTGTTGATAAAACGATTCATTCATTTGCGAATGTTGATTGCAAATTCGGTTACCGCGAAAGTGTATTTAAACGTGAGTTGAAAAACCAATACATCATTGTATCTGTAACCTATAAATTGCTTAAAAGGCCTGTATTTAATACCAATTATGGTGCTATACAAAAAGAACTTGAAGCAATGGGTGTTCGGGAGTTGAGCATACAGGCCATCAGCAAAGCTGTGTGTAATATAAGGAGCAGTAAATTGCCTAACCCGGCTGAAATTGGAAATGCAGGTAGTTTTTTTAAAAACCCTGAAGTTGTTCGTGAAAAATTTGAGCTTCTTAAACATCAATTCCCTGCCATCATTGGGTATGATTTGGATAATGGTGATGTTAAACTGGCTGCCGGCTGGTTAATTGAACAATGCGGTTGGAAAGGAAAGACTTTTGGTGATGCAGGTGTTCATAAATTACAGGCCTTGGTTTTAGTAAATTATGGTAATGCAACAGGCAATGAAATTTATGACCTCTCACAAAAAATAATGGATTCGGTAAAAGATAAATTTGACGTGCAGTTGGAGAGAGAAGTAAATATTAGTTGATAATAAACTGAAAGTCGAGGATCGCTCAAAATTGCTAACTAATTTGATCCATATAGATTCATAGTTAAAAAAACTTTATAAAAAAGCTCCGCCAGTTTAATTCCTATGCCTCTATGTCGTTAATTTTGAGCCGTCCCCTAATTAAAATGCACGTATAGCACGTACATCATACATTCCATCTTTATTCGCGCTGCTATTGGAGCCATTGCTGAAACTCTGCGACCAGGCTCCATTGTATGAATTCTCTGTGGAGCTCCAGTAGAAATCATTAGCAAAATCGCCAACCGATCCTGCCACCTTTTGAAAATACAATAAATTTAGCTCCTCTTTTGAAGGTAAAAACCAATCGTTATACCCATTTAA
>JAIOQD010000591.1 GCA_021413595.1 Bacteroidota bacterium
GTTCGAAAATGAAGGGGCAGATTTTTTTATTCAAAAAAATATTAATTCTCTTTTGTCGAAAGATAAAAATATAGATACCATCATATTAGGCTGCACTCACTACCCTTTGCTTATAAATAAAATAAAAAAATATTTACCGCCCAACATTACTCTTCTTTCGCAGGGTGAAATTGTAGCAGAAAGCTTAATTGATTATTTAAAACGCCATCTTGAAATAGAACAAAAATCCAGTAAAGGTGGCTCTGTTGAATTTTATACAACCGATTCCCCTGCAAATTTTGATAAGGCTGCATTAAATTTTTATGGAAATCCTGTGGAATCAAAGCATGTAAGCTTGTGATTTGGTTGAACATAGATAAAATCAGATTTTAATCTTCGGTAATCCGTGTCAGCGTTATTCCATTCATACTACCCATTGAGTTATAAATTTATATTAAAAATCGTTTTTTCTTTGTATTTTTAATGAATTAGTATAAAAAGGGTGTGATCGAACGTTTAGAATATTTAATATGTTTATAAAAATGAAAAAAAATCAGTTTGCATTGTTTTTATTAATGGCTTCAATGGCTTTCGGGGTATATGGTCAGAGTGTTGAAGTTTCGCAAGAGGTTAGCGCTCCGGTTCAATCTGCAATTGTTTATTTATATGGTGCAGAAGTCGCTCATAGTAAACAGGTAACTTTAAGTCCAGGCAAGAATAAGATTGTTTTTGTTGGCTTGTCGCCAAAGTTGAATGCAAAAAGTATTCAAGTAAGCGCTACTGGTGATGTATCTATCCTTGCCATTTCGGATGCTATCAATTATATGGCAAATCAAAAAGAAGGAAGCAGGATAAAACAATTAAAAGATTCTGTTTCGGCTTTAAGCGAAGCCATTACTGAAATTAATAATGATAAAGATGCCTATACAACAGAGAAAAATATGCTCTTAAAAAATGATGTTATTGGTGGTAATGAAAAAGGTGTAGCAATAGCCGAACTTAAATTAGCTGCCGATTTCTATAGAATCAGGATAAAAGAAATTAATGCTGAACTTTCCAGGTTAACCAAGAAAGTGATTCCGTTGAGTGAGATCTTGTTAAAAGTCAACCAACAATTGATGGATTTGAATGCGAAAAACAATCAACCTTCTGCTGAAATATCTATTCTACTTTCTACAGTATTAAAAACCACCACCACTATAAATTTAAAATATATCGTTATTGATGCAGGTTGGGCTCCAAGCTATGATCTACTTGCAGAAGATGTGAATCAACCTATCGAATTAAAATACAGAGCGAAAGTATTTAATAATACAGGTGTGGATTGGAATGATATTAAAATTAAGCTATCTACTTCAGATCCAACACAAAGTGCATCAAAACCTGTTTTATCGGCATGGAACCTTGATTATTATTCAGGAGCAAATTATAAAAGTAAAGCCTCTTTTGGTTACTCAAATTCATCTGGTATTTCTCAATCAAATCAGGGATATATGCAAAATGCTCCTTCTTCAATGGAAATTCAATCCATAGCTTCAAAAAAAAGCGAAAAGATTAATGTGGCACAAGCTATACAGTTTGAAGAAATACAGGTTTCGGAATTAAGTGCAGAATTTGATATTAAGATAAATTATTCTATTCCTGCTGACTCAAAGCCTTATATTGTAGATGTTACAGAATATAAGCTGCCTGCTACTTTTCAGCATTTCAGCGTTCCAAAATTAGTAAGGGATGCATTTTTACTGGCGCGTATTACGGGTTGGGAAGATCTTGATCTGGTTGAAGGTCCTGCTAATGTGTATTATGCGGGCATATATGTTGGTCAATCCTATATCTATACGCGGAGTGCTGACGATACGCTGGATCTATCGCTTGGGCGTGACAATAAGGTATTGGTTACACGCAGTAAAGTAAAAGAATATTGCACAAAAAAAATGTTTGGAAATACTACCAAAGAAACATTTGCTTATGAAATGGTTGTAAAAAATAACAGGAAAACACCTGTTCAGATTGATATTGAAGATCAGTTGCCTGTTTCAACACAAAGTGATATCACTGTGGAAGCTCTTGAAACATCAAAGGGAGAATACGATCCGAAAACAGGAAAATATACTTGGAAATATACCTTACAACCAGGTGATGTTAAAAAAATAGCGTTTTCTTTTGCTGTGAAGTATCCGAAAAACACCAATATCAATCTGCAAAAAACAAAGACTCAAATGCGTGCAATGTTTTAACACAAAAAAACATGTAGGTGTGTGGCTGCTTAGTCTGTGAAATCATGCAACAGAAAAATTATTACATATTACTTGGAGTAAATTATACGGCCAGTTATGATGAGCTGAAAATTGCTTATCGGACACTTGCAAAAAAATATCATCCTGATAAAAACCCCAATAACAAAACAGCTGAGGAGTATTTTAAAGAGATACAACAGGCGTATGCTATTTTATCAAATCCTGAAAAACGTAAAAAATATGATCTAAAATTGT
>JAIOQD010000638.1 GCA_021413595.1 Bacteroidota bacterium
TTAAACTACTTATTAAAAATATTTTCATCGTTCTATTTTTTTAAGGTACAAAAATCACATTAACTTTCTATTCTTTTAAGATTCATGGTTTGTTTTTACATGCAAAACTTGAAAATAAAGTTATCTATTCAATGATCATCATTTCCACACGTCTGTTTTTCTGACGTCCTTCTTCTGTTTTATTGTCAGCAATTGGTTTTGATGAACCAAACCACTCTACTTTAAATCTACTGTCAGCAATACCTTTGGTTATCAAATATTTTTTTATTGCTTCGGCACGTTTTTCGGATAACTTTAAGTTTGCTACCACATCTCCCTTATTATCGGTATGCCCCGAAATTTTTAATCTCCAATTTGGTTTTTTCGCCATTAAGCCTGCTAACTCATCAAGAGAAGGATAAGAACTTTCAATAATAACATCTTTTCCTGTGGCGAATTCAAGATTACTAAATGCTTTTTTGAGCACTTCGGCTTCCTTTTGATCCAATATAACAGCAACTTCCGTTGTTTCTAATGTTTTAAGTTTTTCAAAATGGAATGTTTTTTCAGAACCTGCTCTAACAGCCTTCCTTGATTCAGCACCAATAATAATTCCCAATTCATTTATACCATCGGTATTTTCGCCATCCAATTTAAATAGCATATTTTCATCAAATGCTATGCCATCAAACGTAAAACTACCATCCTTATTGGCTTTTGCTGTGTTCAATGTGTTTCCTTGAGAATCAATTAATAATAATTTCGCTTGCGGACAACCTTTATTAATAATTTCTCCTGCCTTATCCGGACAAAGATCTGTTTTATCCTCTACTCCATCACCATCAGTATCAGGGCAACCTTTAAATGCTTTCAAACCTGGCACTTCCGGACAATCATCTTCCTTATCACTGATTTTATCACCATCCTTATCCGGACAACCTTTTAGTTCAGGTAGTCCTTTTTCTTCCGGACACATATCCTCTTTGTCAATAACTCCATCCTTATCTTTATCCGGACAACCTTTAAATTCAGATAATCCTGATTGCTCCGGACATTCATCAGATTTATCACTTACTCCATCACCATCTTTATCCGGGCAGCCATTTTGCATAACAGAGCCAAATTCATCCGGACATAGGTCATTTTTATCGGAAATACCATCATTATCTTTATCAGGACAACCTTTCAACTCTTTTAATCCGGCAATCTCAGGGCAGTCATCTTTTTTATCGGCTATACCATCCTTATCTTTATCCAAACCTTTTCGTCCGAACATTAAGTTAATTCCAAAGTGCAAATGTAAATTTTTTGTATTTTGAGGAAAAAACGCTCCTAACACATTATCACTTGCAATATAAAACTGAACTGGGCCATTAAAAGCTAAACCCAAACCAAAATTATTATAACTCCGATTATACATGGAATAAGAAGCTGAAAAATTTAGCCACCTACCCACCTTTTGGTTGTATGATAATGCAACACCCGGATGAACAGCTTTGTCAAATATCTGGCCATATATCAAAACACCAGCATTGATTTTATCTGTAATGGAATAATTGGTTCCTAAATAAATTTGTGTTGATAAATTTGTTTTATAGGCAGCATGGGCTTCGTCAATTTTAAATATCTGTTCCAACGAATCAATTATTACATCTGTTGCATTACTGGTAGAATCATCATTTACCAATTCGTTTAAATCCATACCTTGGTAGGTAAATTCTCCATCGGGATTATGACTTTGATAATTGGTGACTCCGTCTTTCCATTTAATAAAACCTAAATCTATCAAACTTGCAGAAAAAGTAAATTTATCATTTAATTTATACACCCCTCCCAAATCGAGCCCCACTCCTCTGTTCTTCTTTTTGAAAAGATAATCTTTAACAATAATATTTGAAGTAGAACTACTGTCAACCCCTGAAGTATTAATTTTGATGTCAGATTTCGCTGTCATAGCAAAATAATTGGGATCTGTAGTTAGTGATACATTCGATCTTTCTGTCCACACATTTTCCATTCCATATAAATATTTTACTTTACCACCCACAGTGAGCTTATCATCTATTTCTCTGGCAAATCCTATACCGTATTCGCGATAATGCGAAAAATTCACCCCAAAATTAAGATTCACCTCTTCTCCTAAAAGTGCACCATTTCCTTTCCAAATAAATTCCATAAAGTTTTTAGGATAACGAAAACGGAAATTTACTTTTTCGGTAGCGTTAAAACTGAAATAATTTTGTCGTACTTTAAAACCAAATGAAAGAAGATCGGGTTGATAAGCTACAGAAAAATAATTATTTTGCGACAACTTACCGAGCATGTTATCATAATCAACATAAAGAGAATCGCCTCTATGTTTAATTAAGTCGGAATATTTAAAGCCACTGTTACTAAAATTTAAGTATTCAGATGATAACAAAGGTAAGCCAATATAAACTTTACTATAAGAAGGCATTAGTGCCGGGTTGAGGTACATCCGCTGTGGAACAGATTCCATATTATATAAAGTAAGATTTTGCTGTGCAGATGCTTTGTAATCCGTAAAAACGATGAATAAAAGGAAAAGGCAGTAAATTATTTTTTTCATTACAATAAAATTGAATATTAATTAAATAGCTTTTTGTTAAAAAATTTCAAGCTTCGAATTTTGGCACTATATTTTAAAAATTTCATGTATTCAAGTTTGTTACCAAAACACAATACTTGAAACTTCTTAAAATTTCGCCTTCACCTGAACTTGAATTCCAATCTTTAAATCTAATTTATAATCCGCATAAATTTTAACATTTGTTGTTCCACCATTGGTAGTATTTGCTACCGCCTTTATCAAAAGGTATTTTGATGTTTTTAAATTCAATAACCTCGGCTTGGTAAGGATACCATCATAAACAGTAGATGTTGGTGCAATTACTTTTCCTGTTGTTGAATTAACAGTTGCAGAATTTAATATAAGCTGGTTTGGAATTACCAAGGAGTCGAGCTTTGTATAAACACTGTCAACAAAATAAATCTGAAGATCAACATCAAACGGAAAACCGTTCGAGTTATAGGTTCTGATCAAAGCTGATTCAACTTCATCAGGTATTGTTTGACTAACCTCAAAAGGCATAGTATCTACAAGCACAAAGTTCATAGCTGTTCCCCAAAGCGGTAGTTCAATTTCCATGTCAACTTTAAAACGACTAGTATCAATAACAAAATTGTTATGAGTAGAACCTCCGCCAGGATTTGTTTGTGAATTTATTTTATAAATTAAATACTTAGGTGTATTATTTATAACAGATGCAATATTACTATTGGTGTTATTCAAAGAGAATGAATCTTTGAGTATTTGCCCAATTTGACTAAAATCCGGACTAAGTATTGGAAGCGGGTTAGGGCTGCCTGTGATCGAAAAAGAACCTGCGCCCGGAGTATAACCCTCAAACTGAGAAAGACTTGCGTTGATAGGAACACCATAAGAATTAGAGATCAATACCTTTACCTTTGGATCAAACAATGTGAATGACCCTGCACCTAAAACATTTTTAAAAATTGATATATCAACAGAATCCAAATCCGGTGATAAAGACATCTGCCCTATATCACCAAAAATTTTATCAAATTTCATATTAGTCAATGTTTGAGTAACCGTGATCGCATCTGTAGGCAAAACTGGTGCGCCTGAACCAGAGAGTGTCACCTCAAAATTTACTATAAATTCATTAAATGAACTTCCGCCATTGGTCATATCAAAATTATAACCGGCCAAATCGTATGATGCGTTAGATAATATAGGAACACTGCCTGAATAGGTAAATGGGATAATTTTAGAAAAGGATATTCCATTTTTTTTCGCACCCGGAATCATTATTTTTATTTGACCGCTGTATTTAAAATCAGAATTAAGTGAAAGGGCTATCGTTCCAGTTTTAAAACTAACGGAATCTATTTTGGGTCCATTTACTCCCGAATCAAAAGTCACGGTCTGGCTATAAGGCACTGTAATAGTTCCGGCAAAAGTAAATGCTGAGATCTGTCCTGAATTAAGTGTTTGGGAAAACGGAGGAGGCTGCTGGTCAGGAATTGTTATTAAATCAGCAGCAATAAGTGAAAACAAATTTCCTTTATATACCAGTGTACAAAACTTATCACTTCCCACAACAATAAGCCCCCCATTATCTTGCTTAGCAAGCAGGTCTTCAATGGATAATGAAGAATACACCAGCGGTACAGCAAGGTTGGGATTCCATGCGGTTTTTGTGAGTTTGTCCAATTCAAAATTATCTTTGATACAGGCTGGTAGTGCAGAAATCAAAACTGCACTAAAAAAGAATCCGATTAATTGATTTTTGATCTTAAGTATTTTCATGAAATAAGTTTTTGGGAATGCTAAAATACAAAATCAATTTGAAAATAGACCAATTTGGTAATTTGAAAATGAACTTGTTTTATTTTTAAATCAACACATTTTTTTAATTGATTTTATCTTCGATCCTCCTATCTCAAATTAGCACAGTTTCAAATTGACATATTTCCAAATTGATTTACTCCAACTGATACAAATAAATAGTATTATCAGACCCTGTAATAATATTGTATATGCCATTATTGTTCATATCGCCAATACTAAACAATGTTTTTCCCTCAAGCGGAAATCCTTTATATAAAGAACCGTTGTCATTGAATAAATACAATTCATTCGTCTTTTCCGACAATACACCTATTTTTCCTGTACCATCGGGGAAATGAAAAAACAAGGGAGTTTGTGATATTGTTTCTTTAAATTCATGATTAAATAACAATACTTTATCCTTTGAAAACACCTTTAATTCTTTATTGGACAGAAAAACATACTCTTTTATTGTATCATTATTGATGTCTTCATAATCAAAGAAAGGCCTTGAATCAAAATCATCCATTTTAATGCTTTCTTTCTTTCCGGCAAAGCTTACTTTAATTATATTTCCTGATGCATCGGCTGCTATAACAGTTGTTTTATTAAAGTCTTTCCCCGGTTCAATATAAAAATGACGAATATCTTCTGCCTGGTTTGTTGCTATAGTATTATATATTTCACCTTGTCGGTTGAGTAAATATATTTTTCCTTTCTCATCGACAGTACATAAAACATCTTTATTTTCAACCTGAACATACTGAAGCGGAACAAAAACCTTATTGTTGGTTTTGTTAAACTTAAATGCTTTATTTTCCTCACCATTGGATTTGAAACAACGGATTTTTTTATTTTCACATGCAACAAAAATCCTGTAGTCACGATTTTTTTCATAATCAACCACAGTAATAGCATTAGTAGCAGGTGATTCCAATTTAACTGGAAAACCTTTCATATAATTTCCGTTTCTATCAAGCATACATATTTCGTTATGTGTATTAAACAGAAGTTGTAACTTACTATTCTTGAAAGCATCTACCTGCACTATATCACTCATTATTTTTCCCGACAATTGCTTTGTCCAGATAATTTTCCCTGTATTACTAATAAGATACAATTTATTAGCATCATCCTGTATTACTATTTCTTTTGATTTGTTGGTATGATTAATAACTATATATGGCTTTGAACTCAATGTAGTATCTAATTCCGACTCCCACATAGTACCGCTTTCCTGCTTGTATTTAGGATTGTATTTTAAATATGCAGTACTATAAAACAGTTTTTTTGTAGCAGAAAATTGAATCCCAACTGCTTCAAACTTATGAAACAGATCCAATTTATTTTCGATATCCTGAGCCAACTCTTCAGTAACAAAAGCACTATACATATTGGCTGAACGGGCTATTGAAGAATAGAGATAAACATTTGCCTCAATCGAAATATTTTCTGAAAAAATTTTGTAATTCTTATTATTCCCTAATATTTTATTGTTTTCAAAATCATCAATAAAATTTTGCAATGGCTCTTTACTATTAGCGAAAACTATGTAATCCTCTATAGATGTGTAATAATTATTTGTTATTTTGTTGAATTGCCAACCGAATAATTGTGGTAATACTTTAGGCAAATTCAAATGTGTGATAGTGTGATTGCGGTAGGCTCTTTCCAATTTTCCTGAAGGAGAGGCAGGAAGGGGCTTTTCTTTTCTATTTATTGAATCAGCCATACTATTCAAAGCAATCACAGCTTCATCAATATTATTGGAATGAATCACAGCATAGGAGTTGTTTACAAAATCGTTCGATGGAGACTCTGTAACCACCAATGCCATTTCACTACCTATCCATTCCAACATTGACTTCTCAATATTTATATCATATTTTTCATCAAGGCTTTCAATATACTGTGCGTAGGCCTGTGCTCTTACTTGAGAAAGTGACTTTAAATATTTTTTATAATTACGATGAAACGTTTTGATATTCTCGATCCCGAACCACAACATTAATGCAGTTTTTGACGGTATCACCTTGGTTAATTCAATTTCCTGAGGTTTTTGATCCTTGAATATATTTAAAAAATTTGTAGATGAATCATTTACCTGCGTAAAGCCATTAAGCATTAATGCATTGGGTTTTATGGTAGCATCCCAACCTGAACAATCAGCAAAATCAGCCAATGAATTAATTTCTTTTTTAAAAACAGGGGAAATAAAACGATTAAGAATATTGGGGAAATTTTTATAATTTACATACACATTTGCGTCCACATTTTTCCCTGTTGTGTTTATTATCTTACTGAAGTTTTTGTCCATCGCCAATGAAATACCCGATTTCATTTGCCGGATACCATCTTCAACCAAAGTTGGTTTGCCGCTCATTATCAAAATACCATTAAAAAAAGCATAGCTTAAGGAGTCTCTGTTATTTGGGTGAACTGTGCCTATATCCACTCCGGAATACTCACGAAAAAAAGGCTCAGTATTATTGTTTATTCTTTTGATGAACCCCTCTACCGAAGATTGATAACTGCGATTGGGTAAACTATATACGTATAAAAAATCAAAACTAGTTGCACCGGATACATGTGCCGAAATGAATAATGAATGATTGTCAAGCAATTGCGAAATTGCTGCATTTGATTTTATTAATGAGTCGATGTAATGAGCCTGGGTATGAAGTTTCGCAAAGGTTTCTGCTCCAAGTAGTGCTTCCCACATAACATTGGCTTGAGACAATTTTTTCCACGTATTCTTGGATTGTTTACTCTCAAAAACAAAAGCAGCATTGCTTGGAATGGCATTAATAGCATCACTAACAGGAGTATGTAATTCTTTTGTGTAGGTAAACCAATAAATTCCGCCTGCAACAAAAATTGAAATAATTAATCCTATTACTATTTTTTTCCACATAAATTTGCCCGATTCAATTGGATAAAATCCAGGAATCACCGTTTTTCATTAAAAATAAAAGAATTAGTTAAACAGGTAGGCGAACTTGTACTAATTTATTTCCCTTCCGGCTTGTTTCCTCCGGCAGTTACCTTTAATAATTCCACCTCATAAATCAATGCTGCATAAGGAGGGATAACTCCTGTTAAGCCTTTCTCACCAAATGCCATTGCCGAAGGAATATATACACGCCATAACGATCCAGCCGGCATAATTTGTAAAATTTCTTTCATACCCGGTATCACATTTTCTGGACTGGCTTTATAGGGTGTATTTTTAGGATAAGTATCCTCAAACTGTTTACCATCAGCCATAAAACCTTTTAAGTGCATTTCCACCGAATCTGCAACCTGCGGGCGGATACCTGTACCTACTTTTACAATAGCATAACATACACCACTCGGCAATACCCCCATTCCCGGCTGCCCCTTTATTTTTTCAA
>JAIOQD010000639.1 GCA_021413595.1 Bacteroidota bacterium
TTTAATATTGTTTCACTTAGCATTATGATTCGTGCGGCTCAATGGAAGCAATTAGAATCTGACTAGTGTTATGTTAAATGTATTTTTTTGTATTGAGGTCATTTTGAATTTGTTTGGAATTTCATGGATGCTGGAATCACCAATAGCCTTGGGAGTAGGCTAGTTCAGCATTACATTTGTATTCTTCATACTTAACGAAACACTAGTTTTATTTTTAAAATTTGTAGTTGATAAAAAAATATTGGAATATTTTAAATTAATTTAATTTATTGAAAAATTATTTTTGTTTTAAATAGGTAATTATGAGTTCAAAACTGGAAAAATATACCTTTCTTCTTAAACCTTTGTTTTTCATTTCTAGTCTTTTATTTGCAAGTTGGTTGGTGCTCAAAATTGAAAAATTGAGACCATCTGATTTTGGAGAAGAAAGATATCTTTTTGAAAATGAACCAGTTCCTTCTGTTGCTAAATATGATGAACAATATTTGAAGAATTTGTTTCTTGAATATAAATTCGGAATAATTAACAGCAGACAACTTGACGAAAAGTTGGAGTTTTTCTTAAAACCTATTCAAAATGCTAATGTTAAAAAGAACTGACATAACAATATTTCTAAAAATCGTCCATATTAAGGCTTTTATGTTAGCCATCATATATCAGAGTTTGTCTATTTAAACTTATCGCCTAACGAAAAGGACATAACCTTTTGTTCTACTGATAATAAATTTGCTCCAAAAATTGGCAAATTTAAAAGGTTGTATTCAAAACAAAATTATTTTAAGTTCAAGTGAATTGTGAATAGAAATCCAAATATTCGAGATTTTATAAAGCCTCAAAAAAAATAGTAACAAAATAACACGAAATAAAAATCTGATGAATATTTTACTTATAGATGATGATGAAATGATCTTAACTGCAATCACTTTTAAATTAAACGAGATTGGGTATAATGTACAAATTGCTGAAAATGGAAGTAAAGCGGTGGATATTATTGTTGACAAATCATTCGACCTAATTATTTGTGATTTGATGATGCCGATTATTTCAGGTGCAACTTTTTTGAGTATGCGAGAAAGTTTTCTATCAGTTAATGTTCCTGTAATTGTAATGTCTTCACTTGGTGAAGGGGATGAGATGTTGAAAAAATTAAATATCAATTTTGAGTTTTTTCTTAAGAAACCTATTCAATTTGAAAAATTGTTTGAAATAATTGATCAAATCAAGTGTAATTCAATTCAGAAAATTGAAAATTAATAAATCTAAGGGACTAATAGAAATATCAGCTGCAGAAATGTATTCAGAGAAAAATTTATGATCATGTATAATTTTTATTATTTAATGCAAAATATGTAAATATGAAATCAATAAAACACTATTCAAGTATATGGAATCCACAATTTAAATTATTAAAAAATTGCTTTTTTCGTATTGTATCTTACATGTTTTTTATATTTCCTGCGGTCATTCATGCTCAAACGTTCCCTGCAGGCTTTAGCCAAGTGAAAGTGGCATCTATTATATATCCTACCTCAATGGCATTTGCACCTGATGGAAGGATATTTTGTACTGAAAAGGCTGGAAAAGTTAAAATTATTAAGAATGGAGTGCTTCTTTCTACCCCATTTTTACAAGTATCCGTTAATCAATTAAATGAAAGAGGTTTGAGTTCAATAGCTATAGATCCTGATTTTAATAACAATCATTATGTTTATATTTTTTATACTACTGCTTCCAGTCCGATTCACAATCGATTGAGCCGCTTTACTGCAAATGGAGATGTTGCCGTTGCTGGCAGTGAAGTAGAGATATATAATTTTGAAGCGTGTATTAACTCAATTCATAATGGAGGAGGGATGGTTTTTGGAGAGGACAGGAAACTTTTTTTAGCTCTGGGTAATGATAATGTGAATAGTTATTCGCAAGATTTAAATAATTACAAAGGAAATATATTGAGAATCAATACTGATTTTAGTGTCCCTACGGGGAATCCATTTACCGGATCTGAAGTGGCAAAAAGAACTTGGGCATACGGATTCAGGAATCCTTGGAGTATTACATTACAGCCGGGAACAAATAAACTTTTTGCTAATGATGTAGGAGAGGGAACCTGGGAAGAAATTAATAATATTACAGTTGGAGGTAAGAATTGTGGATGGCCTGGTTCAGAGGGAATGAGTACAAATCCGGCTTATACCAATCCCGTTTATGCCTATCATCATGGAGCAACGGGTACTGATAATGGTTGTGCAATAACTGGAGGCGCCTTTTTTAATCCTTCAACTTCCAATTATCCAAGTCAGTACACTGGAAAATATTTTTTTATAGATTATTGTAACCATTGGATCAATTATCTTGACCTTTCTAATGGGGCGCAGAAATTTAATTTTGCTACAAATCTGGCAAACGCATTAAATTACATTAAAGTAGGTACAGATGGTAACTTATATTATTTCAGCATAAGTACGAATTCATTGTACAAAATTATATATAGTAATACTAATTCCCCTGTCATAACCGATCCACCCGATAATTTATCTGTTTCACAAGGGCAACAAGCCATATTTAGTGTTGCGGCATCCGGAACAAATCCTCTGAGTTATCAATGGAAAAAAAATGGAAACAATATTTCTGGTGCTTATTCTTCCACCTATACAATTAATAATGTTCAAACATCTGATGCAGGTCAATACAGTGTTTACATCAGCAATAGTTTTGGTAATGTTACAAGCAACGAAGTAACGCTTTCTGTGACAGCATTTAACGCTAAACCTGTGGCAACTATCATTACCCCGACTAGTGGTACCTTCTATCGTGATGGAAATACTATTAATTTTTCAGGCAATGGTACCGATCAGGAAAATGGTATTTTACCTGCAAGTGCTTTTAATTGGGTGGTTGAATTTCACCACGATATGCATTTACATCCGGGCCCTTATATTACACCGAATATAAAAAATGGTTCCTTCGTTGCTTCGTTTGGGGCAGAAACAGCGGCCAATGTCTATTTTCGTTTGATTCTTTATGTAACAGATTCTCAAGGGGCGATGGATACTGCCTTTGTAGATATTCATCCGGTTACGTCAACTTTAAGTTTAGTTTCTCAACCCTCTGGTCTTCAACTTCAGCTTGAAGGTTTGGGACATTTAACGCCTCATTCGGTATTAGCAATATCAGGTATGACACGTACTTTAGGCGTGGGAACCCCTCAAGTTTTAAACGGAATTAATTATGTGTTTGACCATTGGGTGCATGGGGGAAATGCTACACAAAATATTTTGATAACGGATAATAATCAAACATATACTGCTGTATTTACTGCCACCGGCTCTGAATTATGCACAGCTTCAGGAACTATTACCAGAGATTATTGGGCCAATGTTACAGGAAGTTCAGTTTCTAATGTACCCATAAATACCACGCCTACAAGTACCAGTCAGCTTGGTGTTTTTGAGGGACCTTCCCAGATTGGTGCGTATTATGGCAGCAGAATTAGAGGATATATTTGCCCCCCTACAACGGGTAACTATATTTTTTGGATCGCGAGTGATAATGATAGTGAATTGTGGTTAAGTACAAATGATCAACCTGCTAACAAAATAAAAATTGCATTTGTTCCGGGATTCACATCTTCGAGAAATTGGATTAAATATCCACAACAAAAATCAGGCTTAATAAATCTTACTGCCGGAAAAAAATATTATATTGAAGCTATACACAGGGAAGGAACAGAAGGTGATAATTTAGCTGTTGGTTGGCAACTGCCTAATGGTACATTGGAAAGACCAATTCCAGGAACCAGATTATCACCCATTTCAATTAGTAATTCCCCAGTTGTAGCTATTACTTCTCCTACAAGTAATAGTAGTTATCCAAGCCCTTCAAATATTACAATTAATGCTGCGGCTTCATCAAATGGGGGCAATATATTAAAAGTTGAATTTTATCAAGGAACTACTAAAATTGGAGAAGATATGACTTCACCTTATAGTTTTACTTGGGTAAATGTAATGTCCGGCAATTATGTGTTAAAAGCCATAGCCACCAATAACACAAATCAAACTGCTACTTCAACTATTGTGAACATTACTGTAACTGCTTGTCCAACCCCGATAATCACTGCATTAGGTTCAACAACAATGTGTTCCGGTTCCGTGATCTTACAAACTAATACTGGTTCAGGCTCTATTTATCAATGGAAAAAAGATGGTGTAAATATTAGTGGTGCTACTAATTCCTCATTCACGGCAACTACTTCTGGTGCATATCAGCTAAAAGTTATTCAAGGTTCTTGTATATCATGGTCGGCCCCTACGTTAGTTAAGATTCTAAATGGACTTAGGGCAACTATCACTCCAGGTGGGGTTACAACATTTTGTACCGGTGGAAATGTAAAGTTATTTGCCAATACATGTTCAGGATATTCATATCAATGGAAAAAAAATGGAGCATACATCTCTGGAGCTATTAATGCAAGTTATACGGCCACAACATCAGGAAATTATCAAGTACAGGTAACACAAGGTGGTGTTGATGCGTGGTCAGGATTGTTAGCCGTTACGGTAAATGTATGTAAAGAACTGGAGATTCCGGTAAATGAAGAAACGGAACAGGAACAGATTATTTCTAATTCATCCGAGCAATCGGATAAGTTTAGTATGAATATATTTCCAAATCCAAACACAGGCCTTTTTACAATAGTGCTAAATTTATC
Organism: Bacteroidota bacterium; assembly: GCA_021413595.1. Classification (GTDB taxonomy): domain Bacteria; phylum Bacteroidota; class Bacteroidia; order 2-12-FULL-35-15; family 2-12-FULL-35-15; genus 2-12-FULL-35-15. Next base: position 4,712 of record JAIOQD010000639.1, read on the forward strand.
TTTAATTACTGAAGAAAACGTGAAGATGAAGATAGTGAATATTTTAGGGCAGGAAGTTTATAATAAAGAATATGAAATTAAAGATAATAATTTTAAAGAAATTGTTGAGTTAGATAAATCGCTTCCTACAGGCATATATACACTACAGGTTATAATTGGAGATAAGATTGAAAATACAAGCATGAT
>JAIOQD010000598.1 GCA_021413595.1 Bacteroidota bacterium
ATGTTATGTTTTTTCCGTTCTGTAAAGCATCCATCATTTCAAAGGCAAGGGAAGTATTTTCTGTGCCGTTAAAATTTATTTGAATAAAATTTGCTTTAACATTCAAGCTTCCTTTTTGTAATATATTGTATTTAATTTCCATACCATAATCCTGCAAAGTAGCCCGCTGAGCGCCAAACTCTATATTGTTTTTTTTATCGGTGTACTTAAATGAAGCGGTTACACGAAAGGCTGTGTTTGGCTGATAGTTCAGTTTTGGCGCAGCTTCATAATATACAATGGAAAAGTTGCGTGTTCCAAAATACTCTGACCGGTTCATTTTTTTTCCATCTTTATAGGAAAGATCCCACCAGAATTGTTGTGAGATATTCCAGCGCAAACGAGCTTCTTTATAACTGTTTTGGCGCGTATCAAAACCATTTACAAGCAATATTTTATTACGCACATCCTGGTAGGTAAGGTCAAGACCAAAAACGGAATTTTGTTGATTAATAAATAATGTATTTCTGAAAGAGGAGTTAAGTGTAATCAGGCTCGAGTCGTTTGTTTGAATTAATAAAGGGTTATAGGCTTTTGCAAGGTCGTTCTCTGTTGATTTCCTATCAATTCGATAGGCCGATTGATTTGCAAATCGTGAAATAAATTTTCGAATACCTTTTTTGCTTGCCCATAAAGCCGCAGGTTTTAGCATTAACATTTCGCTAAACTGATTGCTATATACTTTAATATAATCAAGGCTCGGTGTAAAAATTTTTAAATAAGTTGCTGTGTTGGAAAAAACCGCTACCTCAAACTCGTCTAATTCCTTTATACCATTGCTGTTGCGATCTATCCAGGTATATACACCTTGTCCGGCAGCCACTTCAATGTATGAAAATTGTTTTTTTACTTCTAAGCCCGAACCAATTTCGTAAAAGGAATTGGAGTATAACAATCCTTTCCACAAGCGGAAATTATATTCAATGCGTGAAACCAATGAATTGTCGGGCTTTTGAGAAGTAAGTGCCGAATCGGTTTTTAATATTCGATAAGCGGCATTTATTTTTAATTGACTGTTGGGATTTTGCATGGTCTCGAAAAATGCTCCATAATTTTCTGCATAAGCTGATTGGTTAAGACCAGTTGCGCCAATTGCATTTTTAACAGCAAAGTCTTTCCGTTGTTTATAATAGATACCGTATCGGTTCTTTGTGGTATCCGAATTTTGAATATAGCCTTGCCATTCCCAAAATTGATAGCTATTTGAGAGCAATGAATCTTTTTTTGTTAATGTGAATTTATTCTTTTCAAACTCATCTTTAAATCCAACCCTTATCCATTTTATTTTTTGTGACACACCGCTTTTGTGCCTGTAGAAGTCGGTATTGATAGTACTTGCGGAGCCAAGCAGACTTCCATCATAATTGGCATTAAATCCGTTTTGTTGTAAATCAAGATGAACAGACTGCCTGTTTGCATTGTAATTATTGCCTTCCAGAAGCGCATTGAATTTATAACCAACACTTCCTGTCCCTTTTTTTGCTAACTGTACTGCCGCACCTAAAATATGCTGATCGTCCAAAAGGCCTATATTCAAACGGTTCCAATCCCGCTCAAACTCAATACTTCGGTACCGTTCGATAGGAGAAAAATATTTCTGGACATATTCATAATTAAAATTTGTAAGCAATGTTAATGGCCCGTAAGCGCTATCTGTTTTAGTTATTAGTTGTTGGCTGTTAGTTG
>JAIOQD010000656.1 GCA_021413595.1 Bacteroidota bacterium
AAAAAATATATAAGGATAACCTTAATAATCCGGTAGTTTATTATTATAAAATTACGGGGATGGGCCATGGCATTTCGGTTAATACAGGACCCTGCCCAAAACAAGGAGGTACAACGGGCACCTATACACTCGAAAAAAATTTCCATTCAACTTATTGGACGGCAGATTTTTTTGACCTGATAACTGATCCTTACCCGATCTCAGGGGCAATACAGGTTGTGCAAAATGCTACTAATATAACTTACAGTGTAGTAAACACAAGTGGTTCAACTTACGCATGGACAGTACCTTCCGGGGCAAGCATTGTTAGCGGCCAAGGCAGCAATTCCATCGTTGTTAATTTTGGGACAAGCAGTGGTTCTATTTCTGTGGAAGAGACCACAAATACCAGTTGCAAAAATGATATTGCAACCTTATATGTAACCGTAGGATATCTTGTTACCGTTTCTCAAACATCTTTCATAGCTTGCAATGGTGACGCAACTGCGGCTCTTTCTGTTGTTGCAACAGGTGGAACAGGAGCCTATACATATAACTGGTCGCCAGGTGGCGGAACAGCTTCCACTGCCAGTGGATTGGCTGCCGGTGTTTACACGGTAACAGTTACCGACAATGCTTCTGTTGTTGTTACATCATCAGGTTTTACAATTAATGAACCTGCTGTAATTTCCGAGAACCAAACAATAACGCTATGTGCAGGGGAAACCATAACTATTGGTTCAAATATATATAGCACTACCAATACCTATCTGGACACGCTAAATGCTGCAAATGGCTGCGATAGTATATTAACAACAAATTTGACTGTTTATACATCAAGTTCCGCTACTTTAAACTTAAGCGGAGACGATACCTTATGTAGCACTGAAGGCTCCTTTGTTCTATCAGGAGGAAGCCCTATAAATGGCGTTTATAGTGGGTCGGGCGTAACCGCAGGAAGCTTTAATCCCGGTACAGCAGCGATAGGATGGAATAGCATAATATATACCGTGATGGATGGGAATAATTGTTCTAAAACTTTATACGATTCGATATATGTTAATTCCTGTATTACTACGGGCTTATCAGGTAATAATGATATTCCGAAAAATATAACTGTGTATCCAAATCCCGCAAATGACGTAATTACAGTATCTACTGATAAAGTAGATCCATTTGAACTGAATTTATATAACTCAACTGGCGTATTGATTTTCAACAAGCAATTCAATACAAATATTGCTACAATTGATATCCACAGCTTGCAGCAGGGACTCTATTTGATGATGATGAAAACAAAAGAAGGGGTGATCACCAAAAAAATTATCAAGAATTAAATGCCGGTAATATAATAATGGAACACAGATGACACGGATCAAACGGATCTCCACGGATCGGATTTTCACAGAATAAAATCCGTTTTAATCAGCCGCATCAGTGTTATCCGTGTTCTATTTTCGTTGCTAGTGGTTTTGTACATTTTCAATAGCACACAGATGACACGGATCAAACGGATACTGGCAGATCGACTGATAATCAGTCGCATCCGCGTTATCCGTGCTCTATCTTCGTTTTAGTTTTGATCAATTGCTTTCCTTTTATAAACCCAGTACAATCCCTTAACATTTGCTTCCCATTTAGGGATGATAATTACCAATATAATTTCTTCAATTAAGTCGAGCGCAGTGACGATAGCTGCGGCATAAAACAAAAAATAAAGCGGCTCAGCGAAAAAAAACAGCAAAACCAGGAATGTCCCTTGCAATATTGCAGCAACTTTAGCTATATACGTGTGGAAACTCGAAATTTTTCGGTATTTGATCAAGGCAAGAGCAGTTTGGAACACAAACAATATAAATAAAATTATAAAAACTACCCTGTTATCATCTATAAATTGTGGCTTCAAAATAAAAACGCCAATTATTGCTGCAACCACAGTAAGATCATCAGCAATAGAATCGAGTTTAGAGCCGAAAACACTTGCTACACCAAATTTTCTGGCAAGAACCCCATCTATGAGGTCAGTAAAAAAACTTAACGCGAGCATCCATTTAAATAAATTTATAGTGTTATTGAAGATCAAAAACACCAATACCGGGGCCGCAAGAAGTCTATAGGCGGTAATCACATTTACAATATAATAGCTAGGTTTCTGCATTATATAAATTTGATAAATTATTATACCAAGCAACGGAATTAGGTATGTATCTTAATAGAGAAAAAAGGCTGGAAAAATTTTTTTATCTGAAACAATATGGGAACACGCTTCCTTTTATTGATTTTTTAGTAGAATGGGGTAATTGTTTTCAATTGGGAGTAAAAAAAGCACATTCCGGGAACCGTTTTCCTAATAAAGAAGA
>JAIOQD010000657.1 GCA_021413595.1 Bacteroidota bacterium
AATAATAAAACGCTTGCTGTATATCGAAAGACGAATAGTGTTGTTGATCAGCGCAAGCGCAATGACCATAAGTAATCCACTGAAAATTAAAATAACAAGACTGATCTTTTGTACATTTTCATTGATCATACTTACCAATGATTTTTGATACACTACTTCTTTTACTAATTTGCTTTCGATCAACTCTTTTTCAATCATAGAAAGGCTGTCGGTATTTGCATAAGTAGCCTTTACATGTACATTTATTGATGGCAGTAAGGGGTTATAACCCAAAAAGTCAATAAAGTCTTCGCCCAGATCTTCTTGTAAATGCTTTGCTGCATCTTCTTTAGTAATGAATTCGGTGGACTTAACATAATCCGAGATATCTAACATTTTTGTTAAATGTTGAATATCTGCTTCTTTTGCAGTTTCATTTAAAATGATCTGAATGCCAATATTTTCCTTCAGATTATCGGATAGCTTATTGGTGTTAAGTATGATAATACCCAACAATCCAAGCATAAACAATACCAACGAAAGGCTCACAACTGTTGTGATTGACGACCCGACTAATTTTCTCTTTGAATATTTATCAAACACCTTGCTAATTTTTTCTGCTACTAAAGTAGGTGTTTAAATTATGCCTCATTAGTAATATCCAATTTGAAATAAACAATGCAAGGTTAATAACTACAAAATAGTTCTCTTTATTTCAAGCCGGAGTTGGAGAAATCGGGATGTTTAAGAGATAATTTGTGGCAATATTTGTATTCCTACAATGGTTTATTCCCTTGAATTACTCTTAGCAATACAGCAATAACAGCAATTACAAGTAATATATGTATCAATCCTCCTGCGTGGTAACCTAAGAAGCCTATAGCCCAGAATATTATTAATATAACAGCTATGTAGTAAAGTAAATTTCCCATGATGTTTTCAGTTTAAATTTGTTTTTAAAATTTGTTACATTGGTTTTCTTCCCCGGATCAATCTTAGTAGTATAACAATAACCGCTAAAACAAGCAAAAGGTGTATCAATGCCCCAAGCGAGTATGCCAAAAAACCTATTGCCCAGATTATTACAAGTAGTATCGCTATATAATAAAGCAAATTTTCCATTCTATTTTAGTAACTGATGTTGTGCCGTTCTTATTTTTACCGCAGAGTTTCTACTGCGAAGAACAGGTCGCTGAGATTTTACGCAAAGTGCCGCAGGAGTTAATATTTAATTGTGTTTCTCTGCGTTCCTCTGTGTAAAATCTCAGCGAAACTCTGCGGTAAATTGTTTTTTTTCGTAACGTGAGTTAGTAATTAAAATTGTTTTTTTTATGGAATCACCTATAACAAAAATGTAAATCCTATATATCCTGCATAGGATTGTGTACGTTTTTTCTGTAAAATATAATAAGAATCAGTTTCCAGTGTTTTGTCTCGGTCACTAATGTCAATTAAACCATTAACACCACGAAATCCTATATCAAATCGAATAGTTCGTGTTGCATTAAGGCCAAAATCCAAGCCCGCTCCATAGGCAACACCAAAGTCATTCTCTTTCACAGCGAGTACCGCTGTTGTATTTGAATTGCCATTAGCTGTTCCTTGCGTTGATACGCTTGAACCAACATTTACACCCAGTTGGGGACCCACTACTACATTTAAATTAACAGCACTGGTTCTGTTTACATTTAGTGATAATAACAAGGGAATGTTCACATAGTGTATATCTATTTCCCTGTTTAATGTGTGGTCGGGGTATTTCCGCGAAAGGGTAGTGTATAGTACTTCCAATTGCAAACCAATATGTTTGGTGAAATTATATCCCAATAATCCACCATAGCCGAAACTCAGAACAGCCTCACCATTTACACTATTTCCATCCGAATTTTGAACTTTTATATTGGACACTGTAGGCATTAAACGAACACCCAATAACATAACAGGAAAATCTCGCTCAGGTTTCACCGAAACATCTTCCGTAACTACAACTATATCTTTTGAAAAATTGGTAGCTGCATTATTATCTGAATTTACTTGAGCCCGACTTGTTGAAAAAAGGAACACTGTTCCTATTGCAACGTGAATGTACTTTTTCATGATAGATTTGTTTTAATGTTATACAGCAAAGGTATATCAGTGGGAACACGGAAGAAATGATTTCCTATATGGAAATAAATGACTGAAATCAAAACAGGACATCCTAAAACTTAATGACATCAGCAAACAGAGCGATGTTTTTTGTACCTTCGTGGACTAATAGAATTCAAAAAAGAATTGTAAAAATGGAATATAATTTCAGAGAAGTAGAAAAAAGATGGCAAGCCTATTGGGCTGAAAACAAAACCTTTAAAACCGAAGACAATTCTTCTAAACCGAAATATTTTGTTTTGGATATGTTCCCCTATCCAAGTGGTGCAGGTTTGCATGTGGGGCATCCATTGGGATACATCGCATCCGATATTTTTGCACGTTATAAACGATTGAAAGGTTTTAATGTATTGCACCCCATGGGTTATGATTCATTTGGTTTACCTGCCGAACAATATGCTATTCAAACAGGCCAGCATCCGCGCATTACTACTGAAAATAATATTGCACGTTACCGCGATCAGCTTGATAAAATAGGCTTTTCATTTGATTGGGATCGCGAAGTAAGAACTTCCGATCCTCAGTATTATAAATGGACGCAATGGATCTTTATTCAGCTTTTTAACTCATGGTATAACAAAAAATGCAATAAAGCAGAGAAGATCGAAACGCTGATTGCAGAATTTGAAAAGTCCGGAAATGGCAATATTAGCGCAGCGTGTGAAGTAACCGAAGTTTTCAGTTCATCAGATTGGAATGCTTTTTCAGAAAAAGACAGATCAGATGTGCTATTGAATTATCGCTTGGCATTTTTAAGTAATACGATGGTGAACTGGTGTCCGCAATTGGGCACAGTGCTTGCCAACGAGGAGGTGAAAGAAGGTGTTTCTGAACGTGGTGGTTATCCTGTGGAGCGTAAATTAATGAAACAGTGGAGCCTTCGTATTACTGCTTATGCGGATCGTTTGCTTACCGATCTGGATGCACTTGATTGGACGGAGTCCATCAAAGAAGCGCAACGGAACTGGATCGGCAAATCGGAAGGAACAAGTTTAAAATTTAAGATACAGGAATCAAGTATCAAGAATCAGGATTTAATTGATGCTTATATTGAAGTGTTTACCACCCGCCCTGACACCGTTTTCGGAGTTTCTTTTGTAACGCTTGCTCCGGAGCACGAACTTGTAGAAAAACTAACAACACCGGAACAGAAAAAAGCGGTTGATGAATACATTACTTTCGCAAAGAACCGTAGTGAGCGGGAGCGTATGGCGGATGTTAAAAAAATAACAGGCGTATTTACTGGTGCTTATGTAATTCACCCTTTTACCGGAAAACAAGTTCCAATTTGGATCGGTGATTATGTATTAGCTGGTTATGGTACCGGTGCTGTAATGGCTGTTCCTGCACATGATTCACGCGATTATGCTTTTGCAGATCATTTTGGTATCGATAAGCAGGTGATCATATTACCACCCGTTGATTGGGATTTTGCTGACAAATCGTATGATGAAAAAGAAGGCAAACTTGTAAATTCTGATTTTTTAAATGGCCTGGAAGTAAAAGCAGCTATCAAAAAAGTAATTACAGTAATTGAAGAAAGAGGATTAGGAAAAGGTAAAACTAATTTCCGTTTGCGAGATGCTATATTCGGCCGTCAACGCTATTGGGGAGAGCCCATTCCGGTATATTATGAAAACGGAATTCCGAAAGTTTTATCTGAAAATGAATTGCCTTTATTGCTTCCTGAAGTAGATAAATATTTACCGACAGAAACCGGTGAACCACCATTGGCACGTGCTAAAGATTGGAAATACAAAGGCGAATTTGAATACGAATATTCTACAATGCCCGGTTGGGCAGGTTCTTCCTGGTATTTTTTAAGATACATGGATGCGCACAACGATAAAACATTTGCATCAAAAGAAGCTGTTGATTATTGGCAAAATGTGGATCTCTACATTGGCGGTGCAGAGCATGCAACAGGACATTTATTATACATTCGTTTCTGGACAAAATTTTTAAATGATCTTGGATTGATCCCTGTTGCTGAACCTGCAAAGAAGTTGATTAATCAAGGGATGATACAGGGGGTATCTTCGTTTATTTATAAGCTAATTTTTGTATTCGAAGGTAACTCAGAGAGAAGCGATGAGAACGAGGCTAAAAGCACCAAATTGCGTGAGGCTTTAAATGAGTTCCCAATAATAGTTAGTAAAAAAAGAAGTGAAATTATTACAAATGGTTTTGATGAATACGATGGGACAGATGAAGAAATAAATAAATATTTATCCAAAAGTAGGATTAAAGTTCAAAAAGAAATTGATGAACTAAATGTGAAAATAACATCTATGTTTAGCAAATTGCATGTTGATGTAAACATTGTAAACAATAATGTTTTAGACACAGAAGCTTTCAAAAGCTGGAGAGAAGAATATAAAGATGCAATTTTTATTACCGAAGAAAACGGAGATTATATCTGCGGAAGTGAGGTTGAAAAAATGTCGAAATCAAAATGGAATGTAGTGAGTCCTGATAAAATTGTTGAGGAGCAGGGTGCTGATTGTTTGCGCCTTTACGAAATGTTTCTTGGCCCATTAGAACAAAGTAAACCATGGAGTACCAGCGGCATTTCAGGTGTTTCTAATTTTATTCGTAAACTTTGGAGATTATATCACAATGGTGATGAATTGAATATTTCAAACGAACCTGCTACCCGACCTGAACTAAAAACATTACACAAAACAATCAAAAAAATTGCTCAGGATATTGAGAATTTTTCTTTCAATACTTCGGTAAGTAGTTTTATGATCTGTGTAAATGAGTTAACAGAATTCAAATGCAATAAACGTGAAGTACTGGAACCCTTGGCAATTCTTATGGCACCTTATGCTCCACACATTGCAGAAGAGCTGTGGAACAAATTAGGTAATTCTGAAAGCATCACGTATGCAACATTCCCAATTTGTAATGAAGATTATTTAGTTGAAAGTTCTTTCAATTATCCAATTTCATTTAATGGAAAAACCCGTTTTTTTCAGGAATACGATCGTTCTCTGTCAAAAGAGGACGTAGAAAAAGAAGTGCTTAATTTGGATCAAACTCAAAAATACCTGGAAGGCAAAGCGCCTAAAAAGGTTATTGTGGTTCATAATAAAATTGTAAATATTGTAATTTAAAAAAGGAATTTAATTTTTTCAGCGACTCTGTAAAACACAATGGAAGAATCTAATTTACTTTTCACAAGAGTCTGATTCGTTCTTTCCCTCACGCTTTCTCGACTCCGCTCGAAATGACTGCGCGCACGGTCATTTCGAGCGGAGCCGAGAAAGTGTGAAGGGTTAAAAGGGAATATTCCATTAGATAAAAATTTAACTCACCTAAACTTTTATCCAATCCTTTTCAAATTAATTTCTTTTGGAGGCGCAATGATCAAAGGCACAGTTTCTACGGTTACTGAACTAGTATCCAGTCCAAATGCTTTTTCTTCGGACAAGCCCTTCCGTTTAAGGAAGGCATAAATATCTAAGATCAGTTTTTCGTAAAATGGCAGATCATTTTCAAACGAAATAAATTTCTCGATCACAACGAAGCGGAAATCACCAATAATATTATTTTTATTCAGTGATTTATAACGACTTGTAATGTCCACTTCCTTCTTATTCACCATATCTTCCACTACTTTCCTGAACATCATATTAATGCGGGGTGCAACACGGAAGCCCAATATGAAATCGATTCGAATAACATCATCGTGAATGAACTCATTTACTTTATAGTCCATACGGTAGGGTTCATCTACCACATCCACATGCACAAACCAGTATATGTCGGCTCTTTTAGGTTGTTTCTGGGTAATGGAATAAATGATCTTGGATTCTATCTCCTCTCTGTCGTTTGCACTGGTTAGATAAACAAGGTGGGTTGCGTATTTCGGCACGCTCAGGTCACGGCTCAGATCCTCCAATACAGGCAGGTATTCAGCTAGTTTTACAAACTCCACATAACGGTTCCTAATTTTTCGTGCGTAATACCATGCGAGCATCACCGTAATGAGTACACTGCCTATCAGCAAAGTGATCCAGCCACCATGTGTGAACTTATGCAAATTGGCAATTAAAAAAGAAGTTTCTATGGCAAGATACATGATCAAGCAAAAACCTATAAAAATGGGATTGTATCGCTTAATGATCATATAATACGTTAAAAGGGTTGTGGTCATAAGCATAGTAAGTACAATTGCCAAACCATAAGCGGCTTCCATACCTGACGACTCTCTGAAATAAAGAACAATTCCAATACACCCAACTAAGAGAAGCCAGTTGATAGATGGTATGTAGATCTGGCCTTTAAGATCAGTGGGATAGTTCACTTTTACTTTTGGCCAAAAATTGAGGCGCATGGCTTCGTTAATTAAGGTGAACGAACCGCTGATCAATGCTTGGCTGGCAACAATTGCAGCAATTGTTGATATTGCAATGCCCGAAGGAATAAACCATTGCGGCATAATACTATAAAAGGGGTTGCTTGTTAGCTTTTGACCTTCCTGAGCAATCAACCAGGCTCCTTGCCCAAAATAATTTAAGAGAAGTGCTGTTTTAACAAAGATCCAGGTAACACGAATGTTTTTTTTACCGCAGTGACCCAGATCCGAATAAAGCGCTTCTGCTCCTGTTGTACAAAGGAAAACTGCACCCAACACTAAAAAGCCTTCCGGGTGAAGGAATAAGAGTTTATAAGCATAGTAGGGGTTAATGGCCGCAATAACACTGATATTCGTTGATATTTGAAGAGCACCTAAGATGCTTAACATTAAAAACCATACCAACATTGCAGGACCAAAAAACTTGCCAATGAATTTTGTTCCAAACTGCTGTATTGCAAATAATGCAGTAAGAATTGCAATAACAATGGGAATGGTGTGAATTTCAGGATTGATTGCACGCAAGCCCTCTATAGCTGAAGCAACAGAAATTGGAGGAGTAATAATGCCATCAGCTAACAGGGTGCTTCCACCAATTACTGCAGGGAACATTAACCATTTAATTTTGGCTTTTTTCACTAAAGCATATAAAGCGAAAATCCCACCTTCCCCTTTGTTATCAGCACGTAGTGTTAGAATTATATATTTTACAGTAGTTTGCAGGGTTAATGTCCAAAAGATACAGGAGAGCCCTCCTAAAATGGTGTCGGAATTAATAACATTATTTTCGCCTACAATTGCTTTTAATACATAAAGAGGAGAGGTACCGATATCACCGAAAATAATTCCAAGTGTTATTAAGGCTCCGGCAGCAGAGACCTTTTTTAAATCAAGAGATGACATAATTTTAAATTATAGAGGTATTTCGTTTAAAAAATTTCGGTTTAAAGTGAAGTTAAATTTGCTTCCTATTCCTATAGCGCTTTCTACCCATATTTCACCTTCCTGGGCTTCAATAAATTGTTTACTAATAGCTAGGCCTAATCCTGTACCTGCCTTGCTTCCGGGTACTTGAAAATACCGGTCAAAAATTTTATCCTGATATTTTTTGTCAATTCCTTTTCCGAAATCCTGTACAGAAAACAATACGGTATGCGGGTTTGTTTTCAATTCAATACTTATCTTACTGTTTTCGGCTGAATATCTTATCGCGTTAGAAAGCAGGTTAACGAGTACCCATGCGGTTTTTTCAACATCAGCATCTATTACAGGGGGTAGTTCATCGTAGTTAAATTCAAGCATAATTTGTTTTTGTTCTGCCTGAAAATGCACTGCTTCTAAAGCATAATCAACAATTTGTTTTGGATCGGCAGGATGTATATTAAGTTGGATTTTACCAGCTTCCATTTGCGCCATGCTCAGCACCTCTGAAGTGATCTTTAGCACACGGGCTGTATCTTCTTTTATATTTTGAATAAGCTGTTTTTGCTCCGCATTCAAACTACCGATTCGTTCATCACCAAGAAGCTTTGTGCTTAATTTAATAGCTGCGATAGGAGTTTTTATTTCATGAGAAACCGTTGCAATAAAATTTGTTTTTTCCCTATCTCGTTTAATGATCGGTAATGCAATGTAACCGGGGAACCGTGAAATAAAAATAATTGCCAACAATAAAAACAGCCCTCCGCTTATTAACATATAAAAAAATGCGTTATGCGCGGTTTCCTGGGCTTGTACATTCCGCTCTTCAACAGCTTTCATATTTAATTCCATTATTTTGTATAACAGCTGATTGAT
>JAIOQD010000658.1 GCA_021413595.1 Bacteroidota bacterium
AATTGGTTTAGGTCCTGTTGGGATGATTCTTGCGGTTAAATTACAGGAAGCTGGTTGCGATGTAGCCATCTGCGAATCAAATGAAGCCAAAGCAAATAAAATAAAAGAAGATGGAATTATATTGGAAAATGTAATTTCTGCATCTGCTAAATTCCAAAAAGTTTGTCAATCAATTAATGAATTAGAAGGTTGGGATGCTGATTATTTATTTTTTTCCCTTAAATCAAACCATACAGCATCTGCTGTAAAACAAGCACAAATATTAAATACTGAAAAACTTACCGTTATTTCAGCTCAAAATGGAATTGATGTAGAAGAGCTTGTGGCTGCCGGTTTTGGTGAATCAAAAACATTGCGAATGATTATAAATTTCGCAGGAAATTCTACCGGGCCAAATGTTACAAAAGTTACATTTTTTACGCCTCCAAATTATCTTGGATCAATCAATGATGCAAGAACAGAACAAGCGAACAAAATGGCCGAAATCTTATCTTCCGTTGCTTTAGAAACAAAAGCGGTGGATTCATTTGAAATTTTAAAACGAAGTTGGGAGAAAACAATACTAAATGCAGCCTTGAGCCCTTTATGCGGTGTTGGAAGACTAACAATGTCGGAAGCCATGAATGACCCTGATACTGTTGAATTAATTGAACAAATAATAAATGAAGGGGTTCAGGTTGCTGAAGCAGAAAAGATTTTCTTTTCTGATAATTTCACTAGACAATGTATGATCTATCTAAAAAAAGGAGGGGATCACTTTCCTTCACTTGCAGTGGATCTAATAAACAACCGACCAACGGAAATTAATTACTTCAATGCTAAAATAGTTGAGTATGGACGTAAACATTATATCCGAACCTCACTAAACTTGTCTTTTACCAATATGGTTAAGGCAATGACCAATAAAAATATTATTTCCAGAGTTCCGGGAGCTGCAGGTGATGTTAATAAAAAAATATTGGAAAAGGGACTTGTGAATAAAAACACAGCACTGGTCAACTACAATAAATCTGATTGTTTCCTTGGAATAGATCTGGGATCGGCCTATACAAAACTTACTGTTATCGATGATAAAGGTATAGCTGTTTTTCGTTACTTTTTGCCTTCATTAAGTAATGATAAACAGTTACTAAAAAATATAATGCAAACAATTGCAACAAATTTTAATATTAAACATAGCTGTGCAACAGGCTATGGTAGAAAACATTTTGCCGATACCGATATTGTTAAAACCGAAATAAATTGTGCCGCTGCCGGAGTATCTTATTTTTATTCCGGAGAAAAAAATATTATTGATATCGGAGGTGAAGACATTAAAATTGTGCGATGTGATAAAGACAATAATGTTGCGAATTTTTACATGAATGATAAATGTGCGGCCGGTACCGGATCCTTTTTATCAGAAATAGCAGAAAGAGCTAATATTAATATCTCCGAAATGAGCAGTTTAGCCTCTTTATCCAATTACGACAAAGAGCTAAACAGTTTCTGTACTGTTTTTGCAAAAACAGAAATTATGAATTGGATTTTTGATGGTATGACTTTACAAGATATTTCTCGTGGGATTTATATTTCAATTGCAAATAAAATTGCGAAGATGAGACTGGATCCAGGCATTCCTACCTATATGATTGGAGGCGTAATTGCGCATCATCCTTATTTAAAAACCATCCTTAATGAAAAATTCAATAAGGATATACTCATTGTTGATGCTCCACAATTTATGGTTTCACATGGAGCTGCCATCATTGCTATGCAACGATTCCAAGTGAATAAAAAAAATGAAAGCGAAAACACATTAAAAAACATTCTGTCATGAAACACAAAACAATTATTGAGCCCTTTAAAATTAAGATGGTAGAACCTATCTTAATGAATACTGAGACTGAACGAATAAAGTATATAAAGAATGCAAACTACAATACATTTTTGCTTTCGTCAGATCAAGTAATTATTGATTTATTA
>JAIOQD010000659.1 GCA_021413595.1 Bacteroidota bacterium
GGCATTCCTACAGGAGTCCATAAATAGAGTGCTGTCCCAAGTCATTGTTACGGGCCAATGTTTAGTTAAAATGTCTATGCTTTGGACTGAATACCAGAAATTAGTACAATTCTTATAAATTATTTGTTTTTTCGTTTGGTAAGTGCCGTTTGTATTTAAATAATTTCTGTAGTACCATTCGTTTGAAATTCTAACGTCTAATGACGTATCAAGTGGAAGTCCAATAATATTTATTTCTCCAAACAAAGCATCAATTGTGTCGGTTGCATTAATGTCATAGCCCATAATTATGCTGTCTGTGTTACCAACTGCATCCGCAAACTTCATTTGAAATGAAAATTGTTGTCCCTTAACTAATGTCAAATAAAAAAAGGCGAATAAAACGAGAAACAGTTTTTTCATAATAGTGTCGATTTTATAATATCCGCTAACAAATTTATATACGCACCTTTTGTATTGCAAATGTTTACAAATACTCGCAAGCAATTACAATTAATTGCACATAACTTATAGATATTAAAAAAATTCAAAGCTAATTGTTAAAATTCTTAATCTATCTTTCAAATGTAAGCTATTAAACTCAGCCAATTCAAAAAGCAGAAACCAAAATGCCTTGCCTAATACCAGCGGGACAAGCATTTTATTTCTTAACACTACCTCAATCGTTTTTGTCCTGCGCTTTCGGTTATTACTTTATTGAGCCGTGCCAGCTGGGTGGTTTCTTGTTTTGCACTAACTATCCAATGAATAATAACCTTTTGATAGGATGGTGCCTGCGTTGTAAAAAAATCCCAAGCTTTTTTATTTGCTTTGAATTTCCCCTCAAAGTTTGTTGGAAGTTTTTGTGCTTCCCTTTCGTGAGAATATATTTTTGATCTATGTTCTTTTCGCAATTTAAAGCGTGCTAGTCCTGCCGGCTTCATTAATCCTTGCTTTGTAAGCTCTTCAATTTTCTTGATATTTATTGCACTCCAGATACTTGTTGATCTTCTTGGTGTAAAACGTATGGAATAGCTGTCCTTATCAATTGATCTACGAACCCCATCAATCCAGCCAAAACAAAGTGCTTCATCAACTGATTGTGACCAAGTCATGCTAAGTTTACCGCTGTTTACTTTATAAAAGCCAATTAACAATTCTGTTTCATTTTTATGGTTTTTCGCTAACCACTTTCTAAAGTCAGCTTGTTTTTCAAAAAATGTTGGTGCCATTTTAATTTCCTTCTACTATTTTTTTGATCTCAATTAAAATAGGATGCCACCCTTCACCATTGTTTGATGCTCCTTTGTATCGCCTTTCTCCATCAGCCACTTTTGAGTAATCGCCTTGTGTAACAGTTAAAATGGTTTGTCCGTCCTCAAAAGAAAGAGAATACGTTACTGTTAAATAATTCTCTACTCTATCTTCTATTGTTGAGTGTGGATCAAAGGTTGTGTAAACCAATTTTACTGCATGTTCAATATTTACAATATGCCCTTTAACAAAGATCATTTCTTTCCCTTCGTAAGTACCCTTCCAAAGTAGTTCAGTTCCAACTTTCCAGTCAGAAACTGTTTCGCAACCATACATATAAAGCTTGGTCTTTTCAGGATTTGTTAAGGCGTCCCATACTTTTAAAGCGGAGGCCTTGATTTCAATTGTGTTTGTGATTGTAGGTTCCATTAAAGTTGTATAAAAAATTATTAACCAGGTGAGTTCCCCTTTTTCCTATTCAAATTTAGAATTTTCTATTGATCTCACCTTAAAAACTAAAACAAAAATGCCCGTCTTGCAATAAGCAGGACGGGCATTTCAATTTTTGAATTTAAAAAAATTATTTTATTTTAAAAGCAGTTTTCACTTTAGCAACATAATCTAATTTTTCCCAAGTAAATAATTCCACTTTCTCTTTCTTCTCTTTTCCTTCTGGGGATCTAAATGTTTTTGTTACCACTTCATTTTTACGTCCCATGTGGCCATAA
>JAIOQD010000606.1 GCA_021413595.1 Bacteroidota bacterium
AGCCCCTGAAGGAACCAGATATGCTGTATTATTTTCGTTTGCGGAAGGCTCTTCTCTCAAAAAATTATCAGTAGCACAATCCTTTTTATTGGGTGCTGAAACAGGTAAAATACATTCATTAACACGAGATAGATCATTTGGAGAAACGTCTCATAATTATGATATTGAAACACAATTTGAAAAAACCTTAAGCATTTTAAAACCGGTACTGATAAGCAATACAGAGCAATACAACTACCTGCTTCAACTTAAAGCTGACTTTACTGCTATGTTCAACAATATTGATAAAGAGGAATTAAAAACCGGCATTTGCCACGGTGATCTGCAAGCAGAAAATTTCCATATCACGTTGAATGATCAATTTACATTTTTTGATTTTGATTTTTTTGGAACAGGCTATCTGGTCTATGATATTGGCGTTTTTATGTGGTACGATCACAAAAATAAAACACCGGAAATTATAAATGCTTTTTTGAAGGGATATCAAACTCAGGAAAAATTAACTTCTACCGAACTAAAACTTCTGCCCTACTTCAGCACACTTCGTGCTTTATTTCAAATGACATTGTTTTGTAAAACAAATGACGGAAAACAATTGCCTTTATGGCCTGCTCAGCAGGTTGCCGATTTTGTTAAGAAAGTAAATAAATGGCAGGACGAACATAAAAAGTAAAACACATCAAGTTTTTTCACCACTAAGGCACTAAGGTCACCCAGATCTCTTTAAGATCATTTTTATAAAACTTTTAACAATTTTTGTAGCGATCTATTATTTTACCTTAGTGTTACTAGTAAATCAACTATTTGGCATGCCTAAACGGAGCCAAATCTTTTGGTTGAACATTTTTTGCGTGAGGGATTGCAACGTAAATCCTTCTCCGATTTTTATCGGAGAAGATTGAAGTGAAAAGCCCGACCCGCAGCGCAGCGAAGGGACACGCCCCAATAAAGACGAATAATAATTAAACCCCAACCTGTTCTTTCACAAATAAAGCCAACTCATCTACATTTAAGTCTTTACCTTTTACAGTATATTGCGCCTTATGGTAAACATCCTCACGCTTTTCCAATTGCCGCTTAATAAATGAGCGTAACTCAGTTGGGGTTTTATTTTCGATCAAGGGGCGTTTTTCTTTCGCATTTGTTAAACGATCTACAAGCGTATCAACACTCATTTTTATGTAAACAGTAACCCCGTTGTTGCTCATGAGCTCCATATTGTTGTAATAACAGGGAGTTCCGCCACCACAGGCAACCACTACATTATTTTTTTCGATTACTCTTTTTAAAGTATTGTGTTCCATTGCCCTGAACTCCTTTTCGCCTTTGGTAGCAAATATTTCCGGAATACTTTGTTTGTAGTCGCTTTCAATCAGCTTGTCGAGATCAATAAAATCGTACTTTAATTTTGCAGCGAGTTTTTCACCAACGGTGGATTTGCCGCTTCCCATGTAGCCTGTTAAAAAAAATTTTGCCATTAGTTCTGAAGTATTAGTGATAGTGGATTATTGATTGGTTTACAGTAATTTATAGAGATCAATTTATTTTGTTTGAAATAAAAATCAATGTTGGCTTCATCAAAGCTTAATCTTTTTTCGCCCCAATCATGTTGTTCTGTTTCATATAGGAGGATACCTTTGCTTTTGAATAATTCAATGATCTGTTTCTCTTTAAGCTCAAAAATAGCGATGCCCCATAATTGTGTTTCACTATTATCAATTTCAACACAATTAAACAATTGATCGTTTTGCTCATCAAAAAACAAGGTGAAGCCAATTTCCCAATAATGCCATACTGTTGTTTTGAAATTTTCAAGTTCATCGATCAATTGAACCTCTTCAGTTTCGCCAAATATTTTTTCTGCATCCGCCATAGATGAGCCAAACAAAAGGCTTGAGAGCCCTATACTAGGTATTATTTCTAAACGAATATTCATTTAAATAAGATGATTCATCTACAATTATAATATTTTTTTTTGAGATTATCAATCAATAAAAGGATATTTAGAAGCTTATCTCCAAATTCAGCAACCACTAAAATGCCGTCAGAATATGCTGAAAATCAAGCAAGAAGAAAATATTTTAGATTATTTTTAAAAAGACTTTGTAAAAGCGAATATTGCTTCTATATTTGCACTCCCAAAATAAGAGTTGGGACTGCAATTAAAGTGTAGATTAGATTCCGTAGCTCAGCTGGTAGAGCATTACACTTTTAATGTAGGGGTCCTGGGTTCGAATCCCAGCGGGATCACAAAACAAAGCTTAAGTCCGCTGTAAATCAAGTATTTGCAGCGGATTTTTCTTTTCGGGGTAAACATAGGGTAAACATTTAGGATTTTATGGATCATTCGGTTTTTCTAGAAGCAAGATAGTTAAGCAGATAAAATCGTTTTGACCATGAGTCTATTTTCCAAAGACTTTAGCCATCTCGTCTGCTTTTAAAGTATCTACTACCTTATAATACCTGCGAGCAGTTCTCAAATCTCTATTCCCTGTTATTGACATGGCTGTTAGTAAGCAAAGACAAAAGCCACTCAAAACGAAAGCCTCAGTAGAAATACAGTGGCATTTTTTCATTATAATAAAAATGCATTCCTAACACTTTCTTAACCCTAACCTTGGATCAATTGGAATTTCAGAGAGATAATAAAAAAAGCTACGTTTATGATTCTACAGCATTCTTTAAACGCATTTTCAATTTGGCGTTATTATAGTGATTTTTGTTCCGACACCCCAATTTCTCGGTGGTTCAGCACTTATCTTTTTGCTGTGAATTAGCGAATAATTAATGTAAGTATTTGAACTGAGCAAAGGTGTTTTTAAGCACCTACCTGCTTAGCAATTATGGTAAGTGTTTCTGCCTTGCAATGATAAAACTTTGTAAGATCATCAGATCCACCATTTAAATAAAAATCTAATTCTTCAGCATATTCCTTGATCTTGATTCCTGCGTCCTTATCTGATAATTTAATTAATTGACCTGCTTCGTGGAGAAGTTGTTGAAGGAACCCGCTGTTTGCAGAATCTGAATGTAAATTTTGAATTTTTTTTTGAATACCAACAAGTACAATTTTTTGATTAGCCGCTAAAGGCTTTACAATATTTCCGTTTGTTGGTTGAAAATCTTTTTCGTTCATTTTTGTTTTTTTATCATTGCGAATTTAGTATTTAAAAATTGTTTCTTTCAATAAAAGTTAAAAACATTTATAACTTTTTATCGACATTTTTTTATCTGAAATTTAAATCCCCAAATAAAATTAAATTATTGAATTAGTCAATAGCTTATAATCGTTTTAACTGAACTCAGGCTAAATGGAACGAACGTTCTTCTCTGAAGAAGCCTGTCGAAGTAAATGCCCCCCCCTTCGACAAGCCTCGGGTGACAATACACGTTGTAATATCAAGCACTAGTGTTTATATTATTCATTATTGCCTAATTCTATTAAATTAATATCTAAACGCTTTTAATTTATTTTAAATGTTCATTTTAAAAATTGTTGTAAATTAGATGCATAGGAGTCTGATTTTGATACGATCTTATTTGGTTAAAAACCAGTAGATCAGAAAAAAAGGCTGAATAAATAAATTTTTAAAATTGGTATTATGCAAAATAATGAAGAAAAGAATCCGATAGTAAATGAAGATCCTACGCAGAAGGCAATTCCGGTGATCTCTACTGATGAATTAGAATCAGAAAATGCTGACGTACTAATTTCTGAAGACGAAATAGAGGGCTTGAATAAAACACAACTTATTGATAAGCTTACAGAATATCTGGCACTGGAAGATGTACATTCGATATTTCCTGCGGCAGTGCTCATCAAAAAAAAATTAGATGAGCTGGTTAAGGAAGAATATGATAGCAAACTTCAGATCTTTACGGAGGACGGAAGTCCTGCTGAAGATTTTGAACCAAAGGCAGATCTTTTGGATGAAAAAACAGAACAGATCTGGAAAAGTTTAAACGCGAAAAAAGTGCTTCAGCGAAAGCAAAAGGAAAAATCAGCGCAGGAGAATCTTTCTACAAAAAAGCTGATCATTGAAGAATTAAAAGAGCTGTTAAAGGGCAATGAGAATTTTTCAGCTTCTTACCATAAGTTCCAGGCACTTCAAAGTAAATGGCGCGTTACAGGTAATGTCCCGATTCAGGATACGCATACGTTAAGGGAAAATTATTTTTTTCTTACTGGTAAGTTCTATGATATGGTTAAGATCAACAATGAACTGAATGTACTGGATAAGAAAAAAAACGTTGAGCATAAAACCCAACTTTGTGAAAAGGCAGAACTGTTGAATTCGGAACCTTCCTTAAAGAAAGCAATGGAGACTCTTACGCTGCTTCAGGAAGAATGGAGTGAGATCAGAAATTCATCGAAAGAATTAAAAGATAATTTATGGCTACGTTTCAAAACAGCAGGTGATAAAATAATTGAGCGTAAGAAAGAACATACGCTTCAAATGCAAAAACAACAAAAAAGTAATCTTGCCGCAAAACTAGCTTTATGTGAGCAGATGGAGCTACTTGGTGAGACAGAGTTTGTTTCGCATAAAGGCTGTCGTGAAGCAACTGAAAAAGAGAATGCAATATGGGAAGCATGGCAAAAAATAAGTTTCGTACCAAAAAGTGATAATGGAAATTGCTGGACTCGCTTTAAAACAGCCCGTTTGCATTTACATCAATCCCTGGATCTTTTTTATGCTAAACAGCGTAGCGAATTTTCAGGCAACCTGGAAAAGAAAATAGCGCTTTGCTTAAAAGCAGAAGCATTGCAGGAAAGCTCCGATTGGATTGCTACTGCAGAAGTATTAAAAAAACTACAAGTGGAATGGAAAACGATTGGTCAAGTTGCAACTAAAGACTCTGATGCTGTTTGGATGCGATTTCGTAAAGCCTGTGATCATTTTTTTGAAAGCAAGACCAACCAGGTGGTGGCGAAGGAAAATACTCTAAAAATAAATATTCAGACCAAAGAAGCACTGATTGGAAAAACAGATCTGTTTCAACCCTCTGAAGATATCCACCAAAGTATTGAAGATCTAAAAAAATTGCAGGAAGAGTGGGCGCTTGCCGGTGAAACGCCTTTAAAGGACAGTGATAGACTTAACAACGTTTTTGGTAAGGCAATTGAAAATCTACTTGAAAGAATGAAAGTGAAGTCAAATGTGGATGATAAAATGTTCTATCGTTTAAAATATGAGCAAATGCTTAAATCTCCACAAGGGATTGAGCAAATAAGAAAAGAACGTTCGGTGCTGCAGGATAAAATTAAAAAGCTACAAACTGAAGTGGACCAATTGGAAAACAATCTTAGCTTTTTTGGAAAATCAAAAAGTACAAATCCATTAATTCTGGAATATCAGGAAAAGGTGGAGAAAACAAAGCTGGAGATAATTGAGCTTAGCACTAAATTAAAATTAATTCCAAAGCCTTAGCGCCTTCTTAAATTTTATTCAAAATTAATTCTATCATTACCTTTAGTTTCTAAATAATCATTAAATTGTGAATGAAAACCATATTTACAGACAATGTTCTTCTCTGACCTGTTCTTCTCTGAAGAAAGAATTGGCTTTTTCGCCAAGAGAGATCTTGTTGGTGGTTTTAGTAATATCTTTCATAATAAGAAGATCCCTTCTACTGCGAAGAACAGGTCACAAAAGTTCGGGATGACACAGCCGGAACTAGTTTCAACAGAAATTAGAAATGAGCAATGGATTCAATAACAAAATATGTAGGTAAATTTTAAACAGGCTCTTAGTGCCTTCTTAAATTTTAATAAAGAACAATAAATTGCTTGAGAAGGCAAACGCTCTTTCTAGGCCTTGCTTGAAGGGACAGCGCATAAACTGATTCTGAACTGAATCAGATAAAAGTAAAAACAAAATTAAAAATCAGTTAAAATGTCTAAAACAAAAATTACTGTAAACAACAATGGTTCTATCCGATTAGAAGGCGATTTCGAAATTGTAGATAAAAATGGAAATGCTTATGATCTGGCTGGAAGAGAAGTTATTTCGATCTGCCGCTGCGGACTTTCTAAAAACAAACCCTTTTGTGACGGTTCACATAATGGACATTTTGAGCATGAAGCAATTGCTTTTGCTTTGCCTCCTAAAAAATAATTAATTTATCGGTAATGTTATCCTTATCCGTTTCTGCTGAGAGGGGAACTCTTGTGGTTTTTACGAGGTGCGATTTAAGAACAAGATCCCTTGCGAAAAAGCTCGCAATGAACAACACGCCTGGACTTTGGAGCATTATAACAATCCACTACTGAAAGCGAACGCTCGTTTCTCGACAGGCTACTAGGGACATATTTGGTAATTACAAATTTACAGGTCAATTGCGCTGTCATCCTGAAGAGCCATTTTTTGGCGATGAAGGATCTTGTTCTTTAAGCAAAATCTTCCTTTCAATTGAGAAGATTCTTCATCCTTCCAAGAAAAATGGAAGGATTCTGAATGACACGAGAATCTATTCGCTTTTATTTTCAATTTATAATGCTTTTTTTTGAAAAAAATTAAACGTCCGAAATGACAGCGCGCTTAACCCCTTTCAATAAGAGATGTGAAGCCGGCAATCAACTACAAATAATTGACCGAAAATATTCTTAATTTTGTAAAGCATTCAGATAGTGTTTGAATGTCTTACAAGGGAAAAACAAAAACAATAGGAGCTAATTTATTTTGTCAGAAAAATCAAAAATATTTCCTTTAGAAAAGAGTGACCTGCATCCACGAAACAGACATCGCTTCAGGTACGATTTCGATCAACTTAGCCAGTGTTGTCCTGAACTTAAAGTATTTATTTCCATTAATAAATATAATAATCAATCCATAGATTTTAGTGATCCCGTGGCAGTAAAAACCCTGAACAAGGCTTTGTTAAAACATTTCTATAACATCTCTAATTGGGACATACCTGCAAATTATCTTTGTCCTCCAATTCCCGGCAGAGCCGATTATATTCATTACATGGCCGACCTGTTAAACGCTTGTAACAATGGAACACTCCCTCCGGGAAAGTCTGTTAATGTAATTGATATTGGGGTAGGTGCCAATTGTGTGTATCCGATCATAGGACATAAAGAATATGGCTGGCACTTTGTTGGTTCGGACATTGATCCTATCGCTATACGATCTGCCAACCAAATTATAACGGC
>JAIOQD010000607.1 GCA_021413595.1 Bacteroidota bacterium
TAAAAAAGTTGTAAAAATTTTTATTTATTTATTTTTTGTTCCCTATCACTTTATTTATCTTGTTTCTCGATTCATTACTTACCCCACCCTGTTCAGCATAAGTTTTCCAGTTAAAAACAACAGCTTGCACCTCATCTATAATATAACCTGCGTTTTTTACTTTAAAATAATCAGCCAGTTCCATCAGATGTTTTTTTGTCGGATTTGCGCTTTCCTTTGCTATCATTGTGCTATGCATACCATGGCCGGAGCTCGAAAAAGTTAAATCATAAGCAGGTGCTGTTTTCCAGGTTCCGTTGGCATCCATTAAAAAAGAAAAGTTTTTACTGTGATCATCTCTGTTGTGCGCAAAAACGTTAAAGGCTGCCAGGCGTAGTGTTTTTTCGTAGGCACGTACATCCTTTTCAAGGATAAAAGCGCAATCCATTAGATTCCCATAATCTAAAGTGCTTAATCTAAAATTATCATGCATTAATCCGGCTGCTGAATGCAAATGCAATCGTTTGTTTCCAACTCTATCGAAGCGTTTGGTCCCAAAATAAGCTTGCCCCGATCGTCCTTTAAAAAGTTTAGATTCGCTCATTTCAATACCGGCATCTAATGCCATTTTATAGTATGCATATTCGATGTTAGCTATATCAGGCCTGTCAGAAGTAGAAGGGAATTTTATTATCCAATGCTCATAATTTTTCGGTAATGTTTTTTCGGCTCTAATTAAATCTTGCGTAATTGGATTATAACCTACTAATATTTTGGGGCGTGCTCCTCCTGACGAGCCTCCAAGAATAAATAATTCGTCTAACACGTCAGTTGCTGTACCGGCAATAATTTGATTGGTAGCATTGGCAATTTCATCCAATTCAAAATGAAACTCGCTTATTAAACCCGCCTCAACTTCCGGTCTGTAAATTAAAGCTCCCATTCCGGTCGTACCAACATAAGCTAAACGATCGAGTGGTGTAATGTCCTCAATTGCAATGCCTTTAGCAGCCAAAGTTCTGTCTAATAATAATTTCCCCCAACCATCAGGCAATGAATCGGCAAACACGCCAAATAGGCCATCAAAAAAAGTTTCTTTGGCTATGTGAAGAGAATCATTTAATTTTAATTTAATCGGTGAGATTTCTATTCCTTTTTTGATGAAGCTTAAATAAAATCTAAAATAAATACGTTTATCATCGCTCACCAATTCTCCCAGTTCTATTTCTTCTTCGTTAAATTGAATGGAAACAACAATTTTTTTTACATGAATCATTTATTTTCTTGTTTTATCACTGAACAATTTATCAATTTCCTTTAAATTTTCAGTTGGTTTTAAAATCAATTCGAAGTCGTTCAAACGATTTAAAATTTGAACAGTTTTTAACAATGATTCCAGAGAGATCTGTCCTGTTTGTTCAAAGCGTTTAATACTTCCTAAAGAAACACCCGAACGCTGAGCCAATTGGCTTTGCGATAAGCCCATTTGTTTCCTGATCGTTTTATGCCTCAAGGCGAGTTCGCCCAAAAAATCATACGGTTTTTTCTCTATTCCAAACTTTACCATAACAATTAATATATTAGCCAAATATACGCAAAATACACATAATGGCTAATATGTTAGCCCTAAAATAAAATTATTTATTATAAATAAGCGATAATTTACGACACTCGTAATAATAAGAAACATCTATAACGTATAATATTATATACATTTTAAGCATATTTTTTATAAAATATTATACATTATGAAATCGAGGAGAACTATTTTATTTAGCTTCTCCTCGGTTGCTATAAATACCATTTTGTTGCAGTAATGTTGCAGTAGAAGAAGTAGCAACCATTGGAACTGTTGAAAATAGGGCGTTTTAGTGATTAGGTTCAGTTCTGCTAAGTAGCTTTTTACTTCGGTTATGTTGGCGAAAAGGCATTTTGTCAAAGCTTCAACTATTGTATGCAGTTGAATTTGAACCAGTTTTA
>JAIOQD010000608.1 GCA_021413595.1 Bacteroidota bacterium
ATATCCGAATGCTAAATTGATCGCCCACCCCGAATGTGAAGCTGCAATACTCGAAATTTCAGATTATATTGGAAGTACCAGTGGTTTATTGAATTATACTCAAAAATCAACCGCTCAGGAATTTATTGTTGCTACAGAAGCAGGTATTTTGTATCAGATGATAAAAAATAGCCCTAAAAAGACCTTTATAGCCGCTCCACCGAATAATTCCTGTGCTTGTAATGATTGTCCTCATATGAAGTTAAACACGCTTGAAAAGCTTTATAATTGCTTAAAATATGAACAGCCCGAAATTATACTCTCAGCTGAGCTAATTGAAAAAGCAAAGAAGCCGATTATCAGGATGTTGGAACTTTCGGCTCAGTTTGGATTGTAAATTTTTTTTGATAATTTATAAATAATTGATAATGAAACAATTGATATTAAATTTAATACTAATTTTTGCATTATTTTCAGTTGATTTGCAGGGTCAAAATTCAATTATACAAAAAGAAAAAAGCGTTATGAAAATAATCATTCATACCCCTACCAATAAATTAGAGAATAGTTATTCTTTTTATGAAAAGCTTGGATTTAAAGTAATTTCAAAGGAAAACCCTATGATAGTTACAGATGGAAAAGCAATAATAGAAATGAATCCGGATAGATTTGCCAGAGAGGGAATTAAATTATTTAAAAAATCATGGGCACAGGAAGTACTAAAGTTAAAGGACTTAACTGCACTAATACCACTTCCAAATGGCTTTCTTTTTTTTGATCCAAGTGGTGTTGCAATTTATTTAATAGAGTCAGATTTTAATTTTAAATTTAATACTTCTGACAGTTCATTTAGTAGTTTAGGAAATTTTGCAGGCTTAACATTGGAAACGGCTGATATCAAAAGATCTTTTACAATTTACGAAATTTTAGGATTTACAAAAAACATGGGTGCAGTTGAAAAAGGCTTTGTGGGCTTAATTGGAGCTGATGATTTTAACATTGTTTTAATGAATCCTTTGCAATCCCCACATTTGTTCCATAACCCATCTCTGACCTATTTTAACGGTAAAAATAATCTGGCCATAATTAAAAAAATACGGGAATTAAATATTCCGATAACAGAAGAAATTTCAAGTTTCAATAAAGAAGGGATAGTTGATAATATTATAATCAAAGACCCTGGGGGATACGGTTTTTTTATTTTTAGTGATTAATTGTAATATTCATAAACAAGATTCCTTCTACTGCGAAGAACAGGTCGCAAAAGCTCAGGATGACAGTGTTTTGTAATAAAAAATGTTTTGTTTATGCTTGTATAAAGGATTAGTTTTTATGTGTGTAAATGTTCTTCTCTGAAGAATTGGCTTTTTTGCCAAGAGGGATCTTGTTAATCATTAGGCAAGATTATTAATATCAACAAGATCCCTTCTACTGCGAAGAACAGGTCGCAAAGGCTCGGGATGACAATGTTTTGTAATAAAAATTTTTCTATAATGGGAGCTACCTGGGTTTAATAATTTTATATAAGTTACTTAATATCAATAAGTTAAATAAAAATTCAGTTAAAAATAATAGAATTTAATACTTTTGTAAAGTTTTTAATTACAAAAATAAAAATGTTTAAAGAATACGATGTAATTGTTGTTGGTGCCGGTCATGCCGGCTGTGAGGCCGCTGCAGCCGCTGCAAACATGGGTTCATCTACATTGTTAATAACAATGAATATGCAAACCATTGCTCAAATGAGCTGCAACCCGGCTATGGGAGGCATTGCAAAAGGACAGATCGTTCGCGAAATAGATGCTTTAGGTGGTTATTCTGGAATTGTTACCGATAAAACTGCTGTTCAATTTAGGATGTTAAACCGCTCGAAGGGTCCAGCAATGTGGAGCCCCAGAGCTCAGAGTGATCGTTGGAAATTTGCTGAAGAATGGAGATTAATGCTGGAGGCCACACCCAATCTTGATTTTTGGCAGGATATGGTGAAGAGTTTGATCATTGAGGATGGTAAAGCTGTTGGCGTTATAACAGGAATGGATATTAAGATCCGCTCAAAATCGGTTGTTTTAACAAATGGAACTTTTTTAAATGGATTGATCCACTTAGGTGAAAAGCAATATGGTGGCGGTAGAGCAGGTGAAAAATCATCAACAGGAATTACTGAACAGCTAGTTACACTTGGATTTGAAGCAGGAAGAATGAAAACAGGTACCCCTCCCCGTGTGGATGGCCGTTCACTGGATTATTCAAAAATGGAAGTTCAGCATGGTGATGAAAATCCAAATAAATTTTCGTATTTAGAAGTAGATCAGTTTGGTTTTAAAGTAAAACGTAAGGATGCTTTTGTAAATGGTCCTGAAGGTCAGATTCCTTGTTTTGTTACCTATACAAATGAAGAAGTTCATGAAATCTTAAGAACAGGATTTGAAAAATCACCCATGTTCTCTGGTCGTATTCAAGGCTTAGGCCCACGTTATTGTCCGAGTATTGAAGATAAAATTACTCGTTTTGCTGAGCGTGATCGTCATCAGATCTTTGTTGAACCCGAAGGATGGAATACAGTAGAAATATATGTTAATGGTTTCTCCACTTCACTACCTGAGGATGTTCAATATAAAGCATTAAAAAAAATACCGGGTTTTGAGAACGTTAAAATGTTCCGTCCCGGATATGCAATTGAATACGATTATTTTCCGCCTCAGCAATTGAACTTAACTTTAGAAACAAAACTTGTAGGGAACTTATATTTTGCAGGACAGATAAATGGAACTACCGGATATGAAGAAGCTGCTTGCCAGGGTTTAATGGCAGGTATAAATGCACATTTAAAAGTGAACAAAAGAGAGCCATTTATACTTCAACGATCTGAAGCTTATATTGGAGTTTTGATTGACGACTTG
>JAIOQD010000609.1 GCA_021413595.1 Bacteroidota bacterium
CGGTAGATTTCCTGCAGTTCCGCTGTGCCGGCCTGGATGTTTCAAATCTGATTTTGGAGGATATTCATGGAAAAGTATGCTTGAAAAGCAGCACTTGGATCCCAAAAGACAACTGGCATAAGCTGGACATTACAACACTGTCGACAGGGACTTATTTCCTTACCTTACGAGGAGCGCAGTATACCAGAACGTTGAAGTTTGTCAAAGCGGGTTTTTAGACTGCCTGGCTTATCTAAAGTGAAGCCATGAACCCAGGTATTGGAATATTAAATACGCCCTAAGGGGAGAAGTCCAAAAAAAAAGGATTGTCAATTTTTTTTTACCAATTAAATCAGTAGAAATCTGCGTACTTTTGCGCACTTTTTTGTCTCAACCCGATTCGACTCACAATTATAAATAGTCCAATATTTTGTTCAATCTTTCTAAATTTTTCAAACAGGAACTTGCTGTTGACCTTGGTACGGCCAACACGCTCATCATGGTAGATGATGTGGTGGTGGTAGATGAGCCTTCAATCGTGGCTATGGATCGGGCAACCAAACAAACCATAGCGGTGGGCCACCGTGCCATGCAAATGCACGAAAAGACCCACGAAAATATCAAAACCGTGCGTCCTTTGAAAGACGGTGTGATTGCCGACTTCCAGGCTGCAGAGGCCATGATCCAGGGGATGATCAAAATGGTAGGCCGTCGCAGAAATATGTTCAGTCATCCCGTTTTTGACTCTGCCGATCACGTGGACAGCAAAGAGACCTACCTCATACACGAACCCATGGCAGCGGCGCTGGGTATCGGACTCAACATTGAGGAGCCCATCGGCAACATGATCATCGACATCGGTGGTGGTACTACAGAGATCGCCGTCATTGCCCTTTCCGGCATCGTGTGTGACCAGAGTATCCGTATTGCAGGGGATGAGTTGACGAACGATATCATGAATTACATGAAGCGCGAGCACAATATCCTGATCGGCGAGCGTACTTCAGAACAGATCAAGATCCACGTAGGCTCCGCCCTGCACGAACTTGACAATCCGCCACCAGATTATGCTGTTCATGGACGGGATTTGATGACAGGTGTTCCTAAAGAGATTTATGTATCCTGTGTGGAGATTGCACATGCTCTGGATAAATCGATTGCTAAGATAGAAGAAGCGATCATGAATGCATTGGAAATGACGCCACCGGAACTTTCTGCTGATATTTTTAGAACAGGTATTTATTTAGCCGGAGGAGGTTCCATGTTGCGCGGATTGGATAAACGTATCTCATTAAAAACAAAACTTCCTGTACATATTGCTGAAGATCCATTGCGTGCTGTTATCCGTGGCACAGGTATTGCACTTAAAAACGTAGAAAAATTCCCTTTCTTGATGAAATAGAATATAGTGAGTGTGAGATGCTGAGCTGTTGATTTGGTGAGTGGGAAGTGGTGAGATTTACTAAAACGTAAAAGTGGGAATAAAAATAATACATAAATAATAGTTAATGACGAATTAGATGCGGATAAAAGGCTGAAACTTTATTGTTTTTATAGCTTTGGGTAACAACCACTTGTAGGTTACCGACTCTTGATTTTCAAAATAGTTTTTAAAATTACCAATTCATTAAATTACTGACTCTCCAATACTTTAACTCTCTAATTTTCTATTTTAAGTAGATGCGTAACCTTATTACATTTATTTGGAAACATTACTTTTTTTTTCTGTTTCTTTCAATTGAAGTGCTATGCATTTATTTGATTGTTCAAAATAATTATTTTCAAAAAGCAAGTTTTGTCAACTCTTCAAATCTGCTATCAGCAAACATTTTAAAGACATCTGCTGATGTGGAAGAATATTTTTTCTTAAAAGGTGAAAATGAAAAACTGGCAAAAGAAAATGCCGAACTTCGGTCACGGTCCTTGGTATCTTTTTCATTATTAGAGAACAACCAATATTTTGTTAATGATACCGCTTTTCGCCAAAAATACTCATACATTAGCTCCAAGGTGGTAAATAATTCCACTAACAGGAGAAACAATTACCTTACGCTTGATAAAGGTTCGAAGCAGGGTATAAAAAATAATATGGCAGTTATTACAAGTACTGGTGTAGTAGGACAAATAAAAGATGTATCAGAAAATTTTTGTACTGTAATGTCGTTATTAAATAGTAAAACAACAATAAGTTCAAAAATAAAAAAGGATGGTTCCTACGGTCCGCTTACATGGGAGGGTGAAAGTTTTGCCTTTGCAACGCTTCATGATATTCCAACGCATGTGAAGTTAACCAAAGGTGATACCATTGTTACTAGTGCTTATTCATTAACATTCCCCGAAAACATTCTGATAGGAACAGTTGAAAGTTTTGAACGGAAATCCGGAGAATATTTTTATACTGTTAACGTAAAATTATCAACCGAGTTTAAAAAGTTAAGTCATGTTTATATTGTAACCAATATGATGAAAAAAGAACAGGAAGAACTGGAAAATAGATCAGAAATGGATAAGTAAAGAAGATCAATTTGAAAATGTGCTAATTTGAGAATGTGCAAATTGAAATTGACAAATTAGTAAAGAAGCTCTTTTATTCGATAAAGTTGCGTTAGGGATTGCAGCGTAAATCCTTTTCTGTTTAGAAAAGATTGAAGCGTGAAGCCCGCCCCTTCTTTTTCAAGAAGGGAAACGCCATAATAAATTAAAATAAAAAAAACAGCGTGTTAAACGAAATTATCAGAAATATTGTTCGCTTTGCAATACTTGTTGGAATACAAGTACTTGTGATTAAGAATATTGAGATGGGCCGATTTATTAATCCTTTTATATACGTTTTGTTTATAATTGGTTTGCCTTTTGAAACACCAAAGTGGTTATTGTTATTCAGCGCCTTTGCAATGGGTATTACCATTGATCTGTTTTATGATACTGCTGGGATGCATGCTGCAGCCTGTGTTTTTATAGCTTATTTAAGACCGGGATTGTTAAAATTATTTTCCCCTCGTGATGGTTATGAATTCGGAACACAGCCAACCATACAGTATTTGGGAATACCATGGTTTCTTTCTTATTCAGGGATTTTAATTCTTTTGCATCATATTGTTTTATTTTATATTGAGGTATTCCGGTTCTCCGAATTTTTCACCACCTTCTTTAGAGTAATTGTAAGTTCAGTATTTACACTTCTATTAGTTGTTATCAGTCAGTACCTCTTTCATCGTAAAAAAGCGCAAGAATGAACCAGCTTTCCGAACGAAAATATATCATAATGGGTGTTATTATACTTATTGGATTGATCTATATTTTTCGTCTTTTTTACATTCAGGTAATAGATGACAGTTATAAATTAGATGCTCGAAATCAGGCATTTCGCTATAATACTGAATTTCCGGTGCGAGGTTATATTTATGATAGAAATAATAAATTGCTTGTATATAATGAAGCAGCTTATGATCTAATGGTTTTACCTAAAAAGATCAAAAATCTGGATACAATGGATTTTTGTAATCTTCTTGGGATCACAAAAGATGCGTTCATTAAAAAAATGAAAAAGGCTGTACAGTCGCCCAATTCGCCACGCAAACAATCTATTTTCGAAAAACAATTATCTCCTAAGGAATATGCTTCTTTACAAGAACGACTTTATCGTTTCCCCGGGTTTTATGTACAATCCCGTACACTTAGAAAATACCCAAAGAAAATAGCAGCACACATGTTGGGTTATATTGGTGAAGCAAGTAAAGAAACAACCGAAAAAGACCCTTATTACAATGAAGGCGATTACCTTGGAATAAGCGGAATTGAAAAAACATACGAAAAAGCGCTGCGTGGTAAAAAGGGGATGCACATTATGATGGTGGATGTGCATAATCGGGAAAAAGGAAGTTATATGAACGGCTTATATGATACAATGGCAATTCCGGGAAAACCACTTACTTCTACTATTGATCGGGATTTACAGGAATATGCCGAATTATTGATGCAAAATAAAATAGGTAGTGTTGTAGCAATTGATCCCAGTACCGGTGAAATACTATCAATTGTTACAAGCCCTACGTATGATCCCAACTTATTTGTAGGAAGGGCTCGAAACAAAAATTATGGTCTATTATCGCAGGATAGCATTGGTAAACCATTGTTTAATCGTTCTACAATGGCATCCTATCCACCCGGCTCCACATTTAAATTAGTAATGGCGCTAATTGGTTTACATGAAGGTGTATTAACACCCAGTACCCGTTATCCCTGTGCAAGAGGTTATCCTCCACTTGGTGGTCGTCCTAAATGTCACCCGCACCCTTCACCACAGGATCTGGTAGGTGCAATTGGAACATCTTGCAACTCTTATTTTTCGTTTGTTTTTAAAAGTGTAATTGACGATAAAAAATATAACAATACCTATAAAGCCTATGCCAATTGGCGTGATATTGCCGTGAGTTTTTGTTTGGGCACAAAAACCGGATCGGATCTGGCAAATGAATTAAGAGGCAATGTGCCGAGTATAAAATATTACGATAAAGTATTTGGTAAAGGTTCCTGGAAGGCTAGCACTGTGATTTCCTTAGGTATTGGCCAGGCCGAAATGGGGATCACTCCACTTCAGAATGCCAATTTGGTGGCGATCATTGCCAATAAAGGATGGTATTACACCCCTCATATTGTAAAAGCAATAGGTGGGAATCCAAATGATACGTTATTGGATAGATTCAAAGTAAAGCACAATACCATGATCACGGATACCAATATTTACAATGAAGTAATAAAAGGTATGGCAAAAGCAGTGGAAAGTGGAACAGCGGGAGCACTTAAAATTGATGGAATACCTTATGGTGCAAAAACAGGAACAGCACAAAATCCGCATGGAAAAGACCACTCTGTATTTGTATGTTTTGCACCTCTTGATAACCCTAAAATTGCAGTGGGTATTCTGATAGAAAATGCCGGTTTTGGTTCTACCTGGGCCGGGCCCATTGCACGATTGATGATGGAAAAGTATTTAAAAGGTAAGATCACACGACCTGATCTGGAAAAACGCATGATAGAAGGAGATTTGATCCATAAAACAAAACCAAACCCCGTTGAGACAAAAAGGCGCCCCTAGTATCTTTCACAATATCGATTGGATAACGGTATTGATCTATCTTGTGCTGGTGGTGGCAGGGTG
>JAIOQD010000610.1 GCA_021413595.1 Bacteroidota bacterium
CATCACTGCTGCCGACAACACCAATAAACTAGCAGTAAAATCACCTACATGCGGAGCTCCTCCAGAAATATATTTTGTATTTCCATCATCTTTAACAGTAACACTTGCGGCATCAAATGCAGAACCCAAAGCGAAACCAAGAATACCTCCTAATGGTCCACCAAGCGCCCATCCCAAACCTCCACCTAACCATTTACCAAATTGTACTTTTGCCATAATATTTGAATTTTAGGTCGCAAAGATAATTATATTCAATTAACCAATGGGCTATAGTGAATTTGAGAATGGATAATTCAATTTAGTTATGAGTTAATTCGCTTTGAAAGCCACGCACATACTTCGACAGGCTCAGCATGACATCGCGCGGTCGTCAGTCTGAGGCCTGTCGAATACCGTGAGCAGGTCCATTTTGTTCATTAAGGACATTCAATTATAAATTGTAATTTCGTAAATCACAAAAACAAATAAAAACATGAAAACAGACATTTATACTAAAACAATTTTAACTGTAATAGCGGTAGCGCTTGTACTGCTTGTTATTCAAAACACCACTATTGTGAATGAAGCAAAAGCTGATAAAACCAATTTTAACAAATTTGCAACGGTTCCTGTAAATAATGATGGTTCTATTAATGTGAAGCTAATAAGCGATCAATTGGATGTAAATTTAAAAAGTATAGGAGGCAGCAGTGTGTATGGAGCATTGCCTATAAATTTAAAAGAAGTAGGGGGGAGTAGCGTTCATGGTGCTTTACCTGTAAATTTTAAAGAGTTTAATGGAAGTTCTATCAGCTCCAATGGGCTGCCAGTGAACATTACAGCTGTGAATGGAACCAGTATTTACAGTGCTATTCCTGTTAAGCAACAATAGTTTATTTAGAAAGATTCTAAATAAAATTCAACTTTTTTTATCTTTTTTGCAGACTTGGAATAAATGTATTAGGTTTGCATCCGTATTAACCAAAAAAATAAAAAAACATGAAAAAAGTAGTATTATTTGTTGCAGTTATTTCTGCATTTTCTTTTGCTTCTTGCAAAAAAGATCACGATTGTACTTGTACTTCAGTTACAGGAAGCTTTACCGGAACTCCGAATGTTACAACTTATACAAAATCAACAAAAGCTGCAGCAAGAGCAAATTGTTTAAGTTCAACTCAAGTAAACAGTGGTGTTACAACTACAACTACTTGTACACTTGATTAATTTTCAAATCTTATATTCCTATTTTTAATCAAACTAAAAAACTAAAAACATGAAAAAATTATTTATATGTGTTGCAGTTGTTTCTGCATTTTCTTTTGCTTCTTGTAAAAAAGACCACACTTGTACTTGTACTACTACAAGCACAGTTCCTGGTTCAACTGCTAATACTGATGTTTATACAATTATTGACTCTAAGAAAGGTGATGCAAAGAAAAGATGTATTGATAATACATCAACTTTTACATTTGGCGGGGTTTCATACACAAGCACAAGTACTTGCGAACTTAAATAATTGAAGCAATTAATTAAAAAAAATAAATCATAAAAAAATTATAAACATGAAAAAAATTTTATTATTTGGAGCAGTTGTTTCTGCATTTTCTTTTGCTTCTTGCAAAAAGGATCGTACTTGTACTTGTGTAAGAACCAGTACTGAACCAGGCTATGTTTCTACAACAGGCATTACCACTTATACAAAAGCGAAAAAAGGTGATGCAAGAGTTGCTTGTTCAAGCTATTCATATTTAAATGCTACTTATACAGTTACCACCACTTGCGAACTAAAATAATTTTTATTGAAACTTTTATTAAAAAGCGTTCCAGATCATTCGGGAACGCTTTTTTTTCATCCAAATATGTTAAAAAAAATTACACTCGTTTTTCTTTGCGCTTTATTAGGTGCAATATTCCTATTTTCGGGATATACAAAACTATATCCCATTGAACCCTTTGAATATACTTTTGTAGATCTGGGTTTTATTAATTGGCAGGTTGCTCCTTTTATTGCGCGTATCCTTATAGGACTTGAATTTTTTATAGGAATTCTTCTTCTTTTTAATATCAGCCTTCGTAAAATTGCTTATAAATCAGGTATAGCACTTCTGCTTATATTTTCTGTTTATCTTATTTTATTAATTTTCTTAACCGGCAATAAAGGCAATTGTGGTTGTTTTGGAACTTATATACAGATGACACCTTTACAGGCTTTGATAAAAAATGCGATTATGCTTGGTGGCTTTTTTATTTTATATAAGTATCACGATGGTTGGAACTTTAATAAAAGATCGGCAATTATTAATTCAGTGTTAGTTGTTTCAACATTTGCAATGCCTTTTATTCTTAACCCTGTTGAATTAAATTATTCAGAAGCATATCTCAATAAACCGGAAGAAAATTTCAAAATTGAATTGGACACCCTTTATCAACATGCAACGCTTAATGTACCACCAAAAACACTTTCGCAAGGAAAGCACATTATTGCATTCATGAGTTTAAAATGCCCTCATTGTAGGATAGCAGCCAATAAGATCAGAATTATTCATGAGCGTAACCCTTCCATCCCCTTTTATTTTGTACTTAATGGTGACGAAAAAAATTTAAAAGCATTTTTTGAAGAAACGAATACCCAAGATATTCCACATTGTATGCTGGTAGGTGGAAAGCCAATAAATCATTTTATATACTTAGCCGGAACAGAGATGCCTGCTATTTATTTGATGAATAATAGTACTGTGGAACACACTGTTTATTATATTGATCTGGATCAGGAAGAGATTGAGAAGTGGTTGGGAGAGTAGTTTCACGAAAACTATTATACAATTTTACTATGATATTCAAACTACCCAAAAGTACTGTTAACCAAGGGCCGCAGCAATATATAAAAAAACACATGAGCAATTATTTCATTTACATTACTACCAACCCTGAAAAGGAAGTTTTGTATATTGGAATAACGAATGATTTAAAAAGACGATTGTTCGAACATCAGGAGAATAAAGGAAATCCTGAAACATTTGCCGGGAAATATTATTGCTATAAATTAATATATTGGGAACGTTTTCCTACAGCAAAAGATGCAATTACAAGAGAAAAACAA
>JAIOQD010000611.1 GCA_021413595.1 Bacteroidota bacterium
TTATTCATCTATCGCTCACGTTGGTTTGATTTCAGCAGGTATTTTAGCGGCCAATGTGCAGGGTATGCAAGGTGCTATGGTGCAGATGTTAAGTCATGGAGTTAACGTTGTTGGTCTATTTTTTATCGTTGAACTTATTCAACAGCGTACCGGTAAACGTGATTTTGTTTCATTGGGTGGAATACGAAATGTAAATCCACAATTTGCTGTTTTGTTTTTAATTGTTTTGTTAGGCAGTGTGGCTTTACCTTTAACCAATGGTTTTATAGGAGAATTTTTATTACTTAACGGACTCTATCAATATAGTTCATGGCTGGCAGCCTTCGCTGGCTTAAGCGTTATTTTAGGAGCTGTTTATATGTTGCGCAGTTACCAATCAATTATGTTGGGCGAAACAAATTCTGTCACCTCAACATTTGCTCCTTTATCAGGAAACGAAAAAACAGTATTAGTCATTTTATGTGCTGCAATTATTGCATTTGGAATTTATCCAAAACCGTTATTAGACATTGCCGAACCGGCTGTTACCAAATTGGTTGAAGGAGTTCAGGCAGCCTTAGGACAATAAATACTCTCCCACAAAAGGGAAGAATAGAAGCATTAGATAAATATAGAATAAACAAAGATCTGTAATTCGTTAAAATTCGTAATTCGCAAAAACATATATGAAAGCATTAGTATTACTTTCTTCATTAGGTTTAATATCACTACTTGCTGAAATTTTCAGCTTTAAAAAACTCTTATATCCATTTGTTTTAATTGGATTAGTGGCCACTTTCATTTTTAATCTTTCTGATTGGAATACGAATATCACGTATTTTAAAATGATGCATTACGATAACTATGCAGTTGCATTTACCTCAGTATTATTAGTAATTGCATTCTTGTGGTTCTTAATGTCTGAAAGTTATTTCAAAGAAGAAAGCAGCCTTACCGATCATTTTGCATTGATCTTGTTTGCTTTAGCCGGTACTGTTATTATGGTTTCGTACACCAATATGACCATGTTATTTTTAGGTATCGAAATTCTTTCCATCTCTATGTATATTTTAGCAGGGAGTAAAAAAAATGATCTGGAATCAAATGAATCTGCATTCAAATATTTAATTATGGGAGCTTTTGCCACCGGATTTTTACTGTTCGGAATCACTTTAATTTATGGTGCTACCGGCTCTTTCGACCTAACTGAAATAAAGAATTTTGTCACATCACATCAGGGTACCGTTCCTTCAATTTTTTATGCAGGTGTTTTACTGATGTTGATTGGTTTATCATTTAAAGTTTCAGCAGCACCATTTCATTTTTGGGCACCGGATGTATATCAGGGAGCGCCAACTGTGATAACCGCATTTATGGCAACAATAGTAAAAACTGCTGCTTTTGCTGCCTTCTTACGTTTATTCTCAACAAGTTTTGCAAGTGTTAATGATATTTGGGTGAACATTGTTTGGGTAATGGCCGCGTTAACATTGTTAGTTGGAAACATTACTGCTGTAATGCAAACAAGCACTAAGCGTATGTTAGCCTATTCAAGTGTAGCACATGCCGGATATATGCTATTGGCACTATTAGCAGGAAACAGCTATTCAAGCAGTGCTATTTTATTTTATACTACCGCCTATTCCATTGGATCAATTGCTACATTTTGTATTTTAAATATTGTTACCAATGCAAAAGGTAACCACAGTGTCGATTCATTCAAGGGTCTTGGGAAATCAAATCCTTTATTAGCATTTGTAATGACCATTGCGTTATTATCATTAGCAGGTATTCCTCCAACAGCGGGCTTTTTCGCCAAGTATTATATTTTTACAGCAGCCTTTCAAAGTGGATTTACCGGCTTAGTATTGATTGCCATAATAGCATCATTAGTTGGTGTATATTATTACTTCAGAATAATTATTGCTATGTATTTTAAAGAAAGTACTGATGAAACTATTGCAATACAATTAAATCATAAAATTTTATTGATCGTGGTAGCTGTTGCTACAATTCTTTTAGGATTATTCCCTGATTTTATTATTAGATTATTATAAGATCTTAGGATCATAAATTGTCTGATATTTTATTGAGTAAAACATTCTACATTTTCTATAAATCGCCTCCTTTACCTTAAATTATTCAGGCAAAATGGCTGAACTCAATTGTTTCACCTCATCCGGTTTATTTTAAAAACTTGCTTACCTTTGATAAAGGCTTGCCGTTTTGTTTTATATTTTTCCGCATTAATCTTGGATCAGCTTCAGCAGGTCATCAATTTTGCTTTCGGAGCGAATTTTTAGGGGAATGATCATTTAGAGGTATTACTTAATTTATTTCAAAACTCATTTTCTTATCAATATCTTAAACCTTTTTTGAGTATATTCGTAAAACAGAAGATCTTTAGAAAAAAACTTCGTATGGATGAAAATGAAATTATTAAAGGCTGCTTAAAAAACAGCCCTGAAAGTCAAAAAGCCTTATACAATTACTATTATACCAAAATGCTTGGCGTTTGTTTGCGCTATTCAAAAGACAGTACTGAAGCAAAAGAAATTCTTCATGAAGGTTTTTTTAAAGTTTTCACCAATCTTAAAAACTTTAAGGCTCCCGAACCGTTTGAAGGCTGGATAAAAAAAATAATGGTAAATGCTGCGATTGACTATTTACATAAAAACAAGCAAAACCTTATAGTTAGTACCTTTAATGCAAATAAAAGTGTTGCAAATACCTTGGAAGAATTAACTGATGAAGAACTTATTTCAAATATTAACAAAGAAGAAATTTTAAAAGCAGTTCAGGAGTTAACCCCAGCATACAGAAAAGTTTTTAACCTGCATCTGATCGAAGCATACTCTCACAAACAAATAGCTGAAATGCTCGACATAAGTGAAGAAACGTCAGAAGCAAATCTGTCAAAAGCAAAATTTAATTTGCGTAAAAATATACAGCAAATAATAACAAAACCGCATGGTAAATAAAAAGCATAACAGTAAACTTGACGAAGTAATTAAAGAAACCTTAAGTAATTACGAGGCTTCAAATAGCATTGCAGATTGGGCAAAAATGGAAGGAATGTTGGATGCGGCTCCTAAATCAAACTCGTTTAGATACAAACACAAACTATTATCCATTTTTGAATCGGTAAAGGGTACTCCTAAATCAAAGGTTGCCCATTGGATTTTTTCTCCTTATTTTCTTATTGCCTTGATATTGGTGATAGGCGCCTATTTCCTTTACAATATATTAAACTCTT
Organism: Bacteroidota bacterium; assembly: GCA_021413595.1. Lineage (GTDB taxonomy): Bacteria > Bacteroidota > Bacteroidia > 2-12-FULL-35-15 > 2-12-FULL-35-15 > 2-12-FULL-35-15. The sequence goes on from JAIOQD010000611.1 coordinate 3,236, forward strand.
CTAAAACCTCTGAAAACACAACTAATTCAACACCTCAAGCAATAATAAATACAGATACCTTACAAAAGATAACTCCTGTTTTACCAGTGGAAGTTTTAAAAGCAGAAAACAAAATAGAACTACCTAAAGACTCTATAATAACTGAGCCTCCCGTAGAAGTAGATCTTGTAAAATCTAATGACATAGAAACCGTAAAAAAAGCTGCTATGCTGGCTAAAGAAGCCGCTTTAATCGAAAAAGCAAAGATCAAAAAAGACCAAATCATCAAAAAAGAATCAATTATTAAAAGTGATTCCTCAAAAACAGTTTCAAGAGAATTGGACGAAAAAAATGTGATAAACCCAGTTCAAGAAGAAAATAAAGAGCAATCAATAATACCACTGGGGCGGAATAATTTTCTTTTATACAATAATTCTGATAGCATGAAAAAGAATCAAAATCAACAATCAAACGATTCATTGAAAGGCCCTAATTAGATGGTACATGCCTGGAGATGTATTATAACTTTGAGCCTAGATCAATAAGGCGGCTCTTAATGGCTTTTAGTTTGTTTTCAATTTCAGCAAATTGATTTTTCTCAATTTTAGATTCGTGTTTAACAACTTTTCGGTTTTCCTTTAAATATTTTTTTGCGCCTTCCAAGGTCAAACCTTGCTCCTTTACAAGGTTATAGATTACCTTAAAATTATCAATATCTTCCTTAGTAAATAAGCGGTTACCTTTTTTATTTTTCTTGGGTTTGATAATATCAAATTCTCCTTCCCAAAAGCGGATCAACGAAGTGTTTACATCAAACATTTCAGCCACTTCGCCAATGGAGTAGAATAATTTAACGATATCAGTTTCTTTGTATGGCACCCTTTGATTGATTGAATTATTGCTTGAATTGTTTTAAACAAATATAAATCATTTTATTGAGTTTTCATTTTTAAGAATTTATTCCTCTCCGTAGGGAGGGGGGAAAGAGGTTAGGCACTTAATCAAACGATTGAGAAGATTGTGATGAAAGTTCTATCAGTTTTTGATATTGCTCAGGAGTTAGATCATTATAATAATAATTGATTGGATTCATTTTTTCACCGGCTTTTATAACTTCGTAATGCACATGTGGCGCAGTGGACAGTCCGGTGCTTCCCACGTACCCTATTAATTGCCCTCTTTTTACTACCTGCCCTACTCTTACTGCCATTTTACTCATGTGTCCGTAAAGTGTTTTATAACCGTAGCCATGATCAATTACAATGTGGTTTCCATAACCTTGCGCCAACGCATCCGCCCGCTCTATGGTACCATCCCCGGTAGAATATATTTCGGTACCTTGGGCAGCAGCAAAATCCATTCCAGGGTGAAATTCCGCAGTTTTGTATATGGGGTGGGTGCGCCATCCAAAGCCGGAAGGTTGATGTCTTAGATCTTCATTGGAAATAGGCTGTATAGCAGGAATAGATGCCAACAATTTCGCCTTTCCTTTCACTAACACCACCAATTCATCAAAAGATTTTGATTGAATATACAACTGCTTGCTGATTATATCAAGACGTTTACTGGTTTCTACCATTAAGGCAGAATTATTAAAACCTTGAAGTTCTTTATACCTGTTCACTCCACCAAAGCCAGCCTGACGAATACTTGCAGCAATAGGTTCCGCTTCAAAAATGGTACGGTACACATTGTTATCACGTTCCTGAATATCTCCCAATACTTCGGTGACCTGCTCCATACGTCCATTTAAAAGTTCGTATTGGAGGGATAGTTCCGAAATTTCCCTTTGCAACTGCTTTTCTTTCGGAGAATCTAAATATTTATACGCAATTAAAATAGTGATAGTAGCAAATACCAAACCAATTGCCAAATAAGACAACACCTGTATAACCCGCTTACGCATGGGTACGATGGCCTTTTCAAAAGACAGTGATTTACTATTATATTTATAATTTACCTTGCTCATTATAGCATAATTGCAAATCTCAGATCACCAAAATTGCGGAATTACTTATATTAACATTCAATCAAAAAATTCGAAATCAAAATTTCCCTTTTGAAGAAAAAATAATTCTTTACGAGTTTCTTTACTACATCTAATGCGAATTTACGCAAATAAACTAAATTTGCAATCTAATAAATCAGTTCAAAGTTGGAAAGTTAAATTTAGAAAGTCAGCTTGACTTTTGAAGAACTAAGCACTTCCAACTAAATATTTATAATTTGTAAATCGATAAGTCGGAATTATTAGTGGGAATTTTTCAACTTTTAACTTTCTAACTTCAAACTAAAAAAATGGAATCAAGTAAAGTTCGTCAAACGTTTTTAGATTTTTTTAAGTCGAAAGGACACCAAATAGTACCATCAGCACCAATGGTGGTTAAAAATGATCCTACATTGATGTTCATCAATTCGGGTATGGCACCATTCAAAGACCTGTTTTTGGGGAATGCTCCAATCAAATATCCTCGTGTGGCCGATACTCAAAAATGTTTACGCGTAAGTGGTAAACACAATGACTTAGAAGAAGTGGGTGTAGATACATACCATCACACGCTCTTTGAAATGCTCGGTAACTGGAGCTTTGGCGACTATTTTAAAAAAGAAGCAATTACCTGGGCTTGGGAATTACTTACAGATGTTTATAAAATAGATAAAGAACGTTTATACGTAACCGTGTTCGAAGGCAGCACTGACGATGGTCTGGGCTTTGATCAGGAAGCGTATGATATATGGAAACAATTTATTCCGGAAGAACGGATCTTAAGGGGAAATAAAAAAGATAATTTCTGGGAGATGGGTGATACAGGCCCTTGCGGACCTTGTTCCGAAATACACTATGATGGCCGTTCGTCAGAAGATATTGCAAAAATAAAAGGTGCATCACTTGTAAACAATGATGATCCGCAGGTAATTGAAGTATGGAACAATGTATTTATGGAATTCAATCGTAAAGCCGATGGAAGTCTTGAAAAATTGCCTGCTCAACATGTGGATACAGGAATGGGATTTGAGCGACTGGTACGTGTTCTACAAGGTAAACAATCGAATTATGATACCGATGTTTTTAAACCGATACTTGATAAAATAGAAGAATTAAGTGCACTTGATTACAATCCGGAAAATGAAAATGAGCCTAAAAATAAAGCTCAACAGACTATAAACATTGCAATGCGTGTGATCGCGGACCATATACGAGCAATTTCTTTTAGTATTGCTGATGGGCAATTACCCTCCAATACAGGTGCCGGCTATGTTATCCGAAGGATTTTAAGACGTGCAATCCGCTACGGATACCAGTCGCTGAATTTGAAACAACCATTTATGTATCAATTGGTTCCTGTACTTGCAAATCAAATGGGACAAGCATTTCCGGAATTGATCTCACAAAGATCATTGATAGAAAAAGTAATTAAAGAGGAAGAAACTTCTTTTTTCCGAACGCTGGAAAAGGGTATTGAGCGTATTAATGCGATCATCCTTCATAAATCCAATGCTACTTCAAAAACTGTTGAAGGAAAAGATGCTTTTGAACTATTCGACACCTTTGGCTTCCCTTTAGATCTAACTCAATTGATTGCAAGAGAAAACAATTTCACGATCGATATAGATGGGTTTAACAAATGTATGGAAGAACAAAAAAACCGTTCTCGTCAAGCCACAACTATTGATACAAGCGATTGGGTTCTGGTGGAAGGTAGAAAAGCGGAAGAAGGCGGAAGAACATTTGTTGGCTACAAACAACTGGAAAGTGATGCAAAAATTATTCAGTATAGAAAAGTTAAAGCAAAAGGAAAAGAACAATATCAATTGGTATTAGATAAAACACCGTTCTATGCCGAAAGTGGAGGGCAGGTTGGCGATACCGGCTTTTTAGAATCTGCAAATGAAAAAACAATAATTACCGATACAAAAAAAGAGAACGGAATTATTATTCACTTTACGGACAAATTACCTGAAAATTTAAACCAGACATTTGTTGCAAAAGTAAATGCAGAAAGACGTTTGCTTACTGAGAATAACCACAGTGCTACACACTTATTGCATGCTGCATTGCGCAAGGTATTGGGAGCACATGTAGAACAAAAAGGTTCATTGGTAAATGATGAATATTTACGCTTCGATTTCTCCCATTTCTCGAAAGTTACAGATGAAGAAATTGCAGAAATAGAATCAATTGTTAATCAAAAGATCCGTGAAAACATTTCATCGGATATTAAAGAAATGTCAATTGATGATGCTCGTAAAACCGGAGCTATGGCTCTGTTTGGCGAAAAATATGGTGATGTGGTGCGGGTGGTTACCTTTGACAAAAACTATTCAATTGAATTATGTGGTGGTACGCATGTGCCAGCAACCGGACAAATAGGGCTATTTAAAATTACTTCAGAGAGTGCAGTAGCAGCCGGGATCAGAAGAATTGAAGCCATAACCTCTGTTAAAGCCGAAGCATTTTTCACTCAACAAACAATGTTGATACATGAACTAAAAACACTTTTGAAAAACCCAAAAGATGTTTTGAAAAGTGTAGAAAATTTGATAGAACAAAATTCCGAATTGCAAAAACAGATCGATCAAATGCTTCGTGAAAAAGCGAAAGGGTTGAAAATAGAATT
>JAIOQD010000612.1 GCA_021413595.1 Bacteroidota bacterium
AAACCCAAGGATTAAATCTTTTTATTTTTGATGACAATAAATCAATGGTAGCGGTACTTAAGAATTACCTGAAAAATAAATTTGGACTAAGCGTTAACATTTCAACTTTTTATGATGGCGAAAGCTGTTTAGAAAAAGTAAATAAACAAACGCATATTGTTATACTTGATTATTTTTTAAATGGAAAAAACGGATTAGAAATTCTCAAATCAATTAAAGAAATCAATCCCAAAACAGAAGTAATAATGCTATCCAGCAATGAAGATATGGCATTAGCTGTAGAAACCTTTAGGGAGGGTGCAATTGATTATGTTGTAAAGGGAACAAGTTCATGGAAAAAAGTAACCAAATTGGTAAATAAAATTATCACTGAACCCATCAGGGCAATGGTGAGAGAGTTTGGTATATCAAAATTTATGGCTATCTTTTTACTTACATTTATTGCAATGGGTGTCATTGTGTTTTATGCTTTGCAAATGATCCCGTAAATAGCAAAAGAGCGGTTCTGAAAAATCATTTTCACCGCTAAGACACAAAAAACGCAAAGAAAACAAACGGTTAAAAATCAAGGCTTTGCGAATCGCTACTTTACGGTAAATAATTCTTTTTTAACTTTTGGAACTGCCCAAAATGTAATTTTTTGATCGAAATACCGTTTACAAACTACCGTGGTGAGAATGAACATTAGTGTTAAGGTAAATGTATTATGACGCAAAACCTGCTAGGTTTATTCTCAACATAACACTAAAGCTGTATCAGTAAGAATGAAAAAAAAAATCTGGAATATTAGTATTAAGGTTAAAATTGGAATCGGTTTCGGATTTCTGTTAATTGTATTAATTGGAATTCAATATGCCCTTAATAAAGGTATTGCCAACGTAATTGCATCTCAAAAGGAATTACTTAAAAGTACCATGCTTTCTACCGAAGTAGAATCAATAAAGTGTTCTGTAATTTTTTTCGAAAGCAAAATGACCGGCTATGTTCTTACGGGGAATGATACACTATTGGAAAACAATGATATGTATTTAACAAACATTGTTTCGAAATTTAAAGAGCTAAAAAAATTATCTCCCGACAAAGAGCAGGTTACGTCTATCGACAAGCTCGTAGTTTTATTAAACACTGAAATACAATTTTCCGATGAAGTGATTTTTCAGTACGACCTGAATCCTGAAAACGCTGTAACCCTTTTGAAAAAAGGAAGAGGGCGGTACTTAATGACAGAGATAATAAAAGAATTTGAAAAGATTAATGAAATTGAAAAAACCAAGTTTAAGGAGATCATTGTTAGAAACAAACATGATAGCGAAGCAGTGAAGCGCCTGGATACATCAGCATATATTTTCGCATTTTTACTGGTTTCACTTTGTATCTGGTTTTTATTCAGAGACATAAATAAACGCGAAAAGCTGGAAAAAGAATTAGTCGAAACCCAAAAAAGGGTAGAGGAGGCCTCTGTTATCAAGGAGCAGTTCATGGCTAATATGAGCCATGAGATACGAACTCCGATGAATGC
>JAIOQD010000786.1 GCA_021413595.1 Bacteroidota bacterium
AGCTTTAATCAAAACTATTCATAAATATAAAAAGGGACTAGAACAGGAATATCTTATAAATGCTAATTTTGACCACATAAAATGAAACCAAGTAAAAATAAATATAGCGAACTACTTGACAATATTGGTTCTACATTGCAAAAAGCAAGAGAGAATGCAATTAAAGCAATTAATACCGAATTGGTTAAAGCCAACTGGGAAATTGGCAGACATATAGTTGAGTTTGAGCAACACGGTAAAGAAAAAGCTGACTATGGAAGTTCATTACTTACAAGCCTTGCAAAAGACCTAAAAACAAGATTTGGAAAGGGTTTTAGTAAAAGTAACATTTACCTTTGCCGACAGTTTTATATCAAATACCAAAAATTCCAGACAGTGTCTGGAAAATTGAGTTGGAGTCACTATGCCGAATTACTGACCGTTTCAGACGACTTGGCGAGAAGTTTTTATGAAAAGCAATCGATTAATGAAAGCTGGACTTTCAGGGAAATGAAACGACAAATCGATTCTGCTCTATTTGAACGCTTAGCGTTAAGCAAAGACAAAAAAGGAGTTTTGCAATTAGCTGAAAAGGGACAAATAATAAGCACTTCGAGTATAATTAAAGACCCTTATGTTTTTGAATTCCTAAACTTATCAAAAGACGCTATAATAAAAGAAAGAGGATTGGAGAAAAAACTCATTGACAATTTACAGCAATTTTTATTAGAACTTGGCAAAGGCTTTTCTTTCGTAGCAAGACAATTCAAAATTACTGTTGATAATGAACATCTATTTATTGATTTAGTATTTTATCATCGTATTTTAAAATGCTTCGTGCTTATTGACCTTAAAACAAAAAAGGTAAAGCACCAAGACATTGGACAAATGAACCTTTACCTGAATTATTTTAAAGAAGAGGAAAATACAGAGGGAGACAATGAACCAATTGGAATAATTATAGCCGCAGACAAACACGAGTTTTTGGTAAAATATGCAACGGGTGGGATTTCAAACAAGATTTTCGTTTCTAAATATCAACTCTATCTACCCGACAGAAAAGTATTAGAAGATAAAGTAAAGGAAATTTTAGACAGTGAATAAGTCGCCCCTATTTGCAAGCACATTTAAAAACCGCACAAGCATCGCAAGACCCAAGTTTTTAAAAGAGCTTGCAAAGCCGAACCAAGAAAGAATTTCAATTTTTTTTCAACGCTTTAAATAAAAAATTAAGACACCAGACACTCAAGCCAACGACAAAAAAAAATGAAACACACGGCAGACAAGGATTACAACAACTCGACAGACAGAACGCCAGCTGGTAACAGCACCTACCCAAAAGGCGGGGTTTCGTATTCCAAAGATAGTTTTGTGGTAAATGGAACATTAGTTTTTCAAATCAAGTTTTGTGGTAAAAGTCCCGCCCTTCGGGTAGCCGCAAACCGTTGGTGGCAATAAGGGTAAAAAGACAGAGCAATGAAAAAAATAGACTTAATTATTTTCCTAATTGGACTAGCAGTACATATTAATCTTACAAATGCACAAAACAGACCTTTAAAAAAAACAGAAACAGTAACCGATATTGACGGAAACACCTATAAAACTATTAAAATTGGAACACAAGTATGGATGGCAGAAAATTTAAAAGTTACAAAATATAGAAATGGAGAAGCCATACCAAATGTATTAGGTATAGCAAATGATAGTTTAGTTTCTGGAGCATGGTGTTATTTTGAGAATGACAGTCTATTCAATATTGCATATGGAAAGTTGTACAATTGGTATGCAGTAAATGATAGTCGCGGAATAAGCCCAGTAGGGTGGCATATTCCTTCAAATGATGAGTGGACTGTTCTAGTGAATTATTTAGGAGGCTATAATATTGCAGGAGGGAAAATGAGAGAATCAGATACAATACATTGGCCTGTCCCAAAAATAACGCGTTGGACTCCTCCAGAAATAAATGCCAACAACGAAAGTGGTTTTACAGCTCTGCCAGGTGGTTTTTCCAGAGATGGCTCGTTCTACAATTATAACAACGGCTACTGGTGGTCGGCTACCGAGTATAATCGTGGTATTGCTTGGCTTTACTATCTAGATTATTTTTATATTACTCAGGTGTACAGTAAAGAATTTTATAAGTCAGATGGCATTCCTATACGGTGCGTAAAGGACTGAGGTTATGACCGCTGTACTTTAGGACTGTTGTGCATTTAGACAGTTTTGTGAGTTAACAAAGTTTTGTGCTTGTCGACAGTTTTGTTGGTTATGAAATTTTGAAACGAACTAAAACGGAATTAAAATTCTTACTGCCACCAACAGCAAGCAAGCGCAAGCGGCAGGAAGTGCAAGGGCTTCGGCATAAATTATTGCCTGCTTCGCAGACATTTTTTTATTTTGCCTCCGCTTAGCAAGTTTGGTATCTTTGAATAAACTTTGGTGCGGGCAGACAGTTCAGTATTTCAAATGCCGCCTGCGCCTGCTTGCCAAACGTTATCGGTAACTCTATTAACGACCGTGCAGTGACTTGTCCTGAAATAGGTTGACACAAAATGTTAACTTAATTTCGCACAAAATGAGTCAAAAAAGAAAAACCAAAGAAGAAATCGTTGCCGAGTATTTAACCGGGAACTACACTTATCGAGAATTAGGATTAAAGTATGATATTCCTTTTCGCAGTATTTGCGATTGGGTACTGGAATATCAGGGCAGAAAACCATCCTGGCGTGAAAAGATGAAACGCAAACGAGAAAAAGAAACAGGATCAAAATTTCAAATAAATAATAATTTTTAATTTAAAAAAAAATGAAAAATAAAAAATTACACTTTTCGCTAATCGCCCTTGCAACTTTTAATTTTCAACTTTTAATTCACTTTGCCTACGGACAGGTAAGTTTTGCTCCAGTCACAACCTTCGCTACAGGTAGTGGTTCTCAATCAATAGCAACTGCTGACTTTAACAGAGATGGCAAGGCCGATTTGGCCGTAGCAAATGCAGGTGCGGATAATGTATCAGTATTATTGGGTAACGGAGTAGGCGGCTTCGGTGCAGAAACCAACTTTACTGTAGGCGCTTTTCCTTTTTCTATTATTAGTGCTGATTTCAACGGAGATACTATACCCGATTTGGCCACAGCTAATTTAAATTCAGGTAATGTATCAATACTGCTAGGCGATGGAATGGGGGGCTTCACGGGCACCACAAACTTTTCAGCAGGCGGTTCTGATGTTAATTGTATTAATAGTAATGATTTTAACGCAGATGGAAAAGTCGATTTGGCGGTAACTCATTACAGCGCTAATACCCTATCCGTATTGTTAGGAAATGGTGTTGGGGGCTTTGGGGCAGCCATTAACTTTGGAACAGGCAGTGGTCCTAGATCAGTAACCAGCGCAGACT
>JAIOQD010000787.1 GCA_021413595.1 Bacteroidota bacterium
AATACCACTTCTATTCCTTATTTTATACCCAAAGGCAGTAAAGGAATACTTACTGTAAATGATATGCAAGGCGGGCTTATTAAAACCTATACCTTAACCGAAGGCAGCAATAAATTAGAGGTTTCGCTTTCAGGTTGTGGCAACGGGGTGTATTTTTATACTCTGAATATTGATGATGGCAGGATAGTCCGGCATAAAAAAATGATACTTAATAAATAGCGCTATGGGTATTAACAGCAATCATAAAAAAACGTTAATCACCCCTATTGTGGTGATTAGTGAAGCAGGGATTTATTTTTACCGGATAATATCAGAGGACAAAATAATATCAAAAGATAAATTAATAATCACTAAAAGATGAAAAAAGTATTTATCCTTTTTTTATTAACCTCCTGTCATTTGTATGGTGCGGATTCAACAGCAGTAAAAATATTTAAAAGATGGTCAATTGGTTTATCTTTTTCTCCTGATTATTCTTATCGGGTGATAAAACCGATTCAATCGGATATTTATATGGCTCATAATAATGGTTTGGTAGACCAGATGAATTTGACAGAAAAAGCAACGATTTCTTACAGTATTGGAATTCCGGTTACTTATAAATTTAACAAATCGTTTGGTTTTAAAACCTGTATATACCTATCAAATAAAACTTTTAAATCAAAAGGTTTTGTTTATAAAGATTTTCTTTATTCCGATGAGATTATTTTTGATTCAGATCAGTGGACAAAATCAAATTTTTTTTTCATGGAAATCCCTTTCGCTTTTGAATTAACCCTTCAACCCAGCAACTTTAAAAAACTGAGTTATAAAATATTTGCCGGAGCTACAATATGTAGTAATATAAAAGAGCACACTTATGCTTCAAGAAGATGGCTGCCAGGAGGCAGCCTCGGCCCCAATAACTCGGCACTTGAAAGCAGCTATGTTAAATTTGGTGTTAACAAATTCAGTTTACTTTATATTGGCTATACCGCAGGGTTTAATGCTACTTATAAACTAAATGAAAAATTAAACATTGCGGTAGAGCCAGTGTTTAAATTTTATGGAAATGGGTATACTGCTATACCAAAAAACAAATTTGGTGGGGGATATCCTCTTTTTTATGGTGTTTATGAAATGCCTTACTCCATTGGCTGTAACATTAGTGTGAGTTACTTGTTTTAATCCGCCTCTCACATAAAATAATCATTAAGAGATGAGAAAAATAAGTGTCGTTTTTTTGTTAATCTCCTTCCAGTTTACTGAAGCGTAAAAATTACGACATCAAAAACTAAAAATCATTCTGCTAAAACAGTATGAAAAAACTAAAAATACTCATTCTATTAACATCTCACCTTTGATAACTCCTCTCCTATTTAAATAAATAGTCGTTAGATTTCATAACTTTGCTGGACTTATACAAACTTACATTCATTAAAAAAATGAAAACATCCAAAGAACTTCTTGCATCGTTAACCCAAATAGCTCTAATGCCACAAGAAGAAACGCTTGAAGTGGGTCGTAAAAAAAGCAAACTATTTATCGGTATTCCAAAAGAAATTTCTTTTCAGGAAAACCGTGTAGCCCTTGTTCCCGATGCAGTTGCTTTGCTTGTTAATAATGGACATCACGTAGTGATAGAAACGAATGCCGGTAAAATGGCTAATTTTCAAGATCACGATTACAGTGAAGCAGGAGC
>JAIOQD010000788.1 GCA_021413595.1 Bacteroidota bacterium
ATCAAATTCTCTCAAAAATGTATTTGCAATTTTAAAAGCTGCTGAAGAAACATTAATGGAAAGACACGAAGCAACTGTTTAAAATAAAATTTATACCAAAATGAAATATAAAATAGACCAATCAAGCCTCGCATTTTTCAATGATTACGCTTGGGTGCGGTTTTTAAAAGAACTATTTTATATTTCATGAGGTATTAGTTGATCCTATTGAAAGCAATTCGCTTTATATACTAAAAAGTGGAAATAGTTAAATTAAGATCTTCAAAGTATTCAAATCAAAAAAAGTAAAATTTAATTTCAAAAAAAACATGAAAAAAAAATTACTATTACTTCCATTCGTTCTATTTGGAGTAGGACAATGTTTTGGACAAACAAATTTGCCCACCGTATTGGCATGTAACGAAATATTAACTTTATCAGGATCGCCTTATATTGTAGATTCTACCATTACCATTAAGCCAGGATGTGTCTTGACTGTTAATGCCGGGGTTGAAATTAAAATGGCTGAAAATACCCACCTCATTGTGCAAGGGAAAGTGGATTTTTTGGGTACTGCTTTACAACCAATACTTATTCATGCTAAAGATACAATTTGGGGTAATATTCTATTGGATAGTACACATCATCTAAAATCAACATTTAATTATGTTAATATCGAAAATGGCAGGGTAAATGTAAATCCAAACTCGATGAAAGCTGTGATATTCGCGTACTTTTCGTCTTTTGAAGCGAAAAACTGTAATTTTAAAAATAACCTGCGTTGCTTTTATGCCTATAGAAGCTCGAATATTTTAATTAAAAACTGCGTACTCGACTCTACAAATAGAGGTGAAAAAATACTTTGTCAATATTCTGACCAAGTAACTATTGACAACTGTACATTATATAATACTACCGGTGATGCGGATGTAATTGATTTTGATGGTTCCACTAACGTAATTATTTCCAATAATCTATTATGTGGGGGGGGGGATGATGCGATTGATCTTGGTCATGCTATCGATCCTAATCATCCTGACAGCCTTGGTTGCACTAACGTAGTGGTAGTAGGAAATGTTATTTATAATTTTTTTAATAAAGCTGTAAGCAATGGGGAAAATGCTGCAAACATAAATATAAACCACAATCTTATGGTTAATTGCGGCTGGGGAATTGGGGCTAAGGCGGGTGCTCATGTTATAGCCGATCACAATACTATATATAATTGTCAAAAAGGAGTAAAAGCATACGACCACTATGATGGTTGGGGCCCCGGACATCTAACAGTTACTAACTCTATTATTGTGGGTTGTGATACCACTTGGTTTAGAGATTCTACTGCTACGCTTTCAGTATCCTATTCTTTATCTGATAGTGCTTTAATCTCGGGGATAGGTAATATTCAGGCTGATCCTTTATTTGTTTCAACTTCCTTAATTACTCTCCTGCTGTAAATACTGGAGATCCAGCCTTTGCTTATGACCCTGATGGATCAAGAACAGATATTGGTAGATTTTATTTAGGTCAGGTTTTAGAGGTGAAATCAATCCAAAATTTAGAAAATGAGTTGATTTATCCAAATCCAAGTAATGGAAAATTTAATTTACGATTGACTCCTGATTACACAATTCACAGACTTGTTGTTCTGAATATTTTAGGAAAAGTTGTACAGGAAGATGATTTTTTTGGAAATAAATCCGACTATCAGATTGATTTGAGTTCTCAGGCAGCAGGAATTTATTATATAAAACTATACTCTGGAAATAACATTACAACTCAAAAGGCTGTTGTTTATTAAAACACCTAACACCAGGGGATTACATTGTATTCCTTGGTGTCAGAATTATTTTAAAATTTAATAAAATGAAAATTTCATCTCGGATTTTAGCAATTATTTTGCTCTTCACAACAATGAATTCAAGTGCTCAAAATTTTCAGTGGGCCAAACGAGCCGGATTGTATGCTTTCGATTTGGGTTACGGTATCGGAACCGACAATGCAGGCAATGTTTACATTGCCGGTAAGTATGAACAGAAAGCCAACTTTGGTGGAACAACCGTTGGTTGTGCCGGGAACCATGATATTTATATAGCTAAATATAGTCCTGGAGGCTCTTTTTTATGGGTTCGCACAGCCGGAGGTTCTATAGGTGATTATGCCCATGCACTGGCTGTGGATGGTGCAGGAAATTCATATCTAACGGGAGAATTTGAAACAACAACACGTTTTGGGTCTGGAGCTGTTACACTTAAAAGTAGTGGAAGTAACGATATTTTCGTTGCAAAATATGATACCAATGGAAATTTGATATGGGCAAAAAAACTTGCTGGTGGTGGCGGAAGTGACAGAGGGTTGGGGATTTCAGTTTCAAATGGAGGTGTTTATGTAACCGGTAATTTTCAAGGAGGAGCCAATTTTTCAGGCACTCAGCTCAATAGTTCAGGTGGTCATGATATTTTTATTGCTAAATATACTACAGGGGGAGTTTTTCAATGGGCCAAAAGGGCTGGTGGATCAGGAGAGGATGAAGGCTTTGCAATCAGCAACGATTCAGGTGGGAATGCTTACGTTACAGGGTATTTTACAGGCACTGCAAATTTCAGTGGTACCTCTGTTTCAAGTAAAGGCGGATATGACATTTTTTTAGCTAAATACAATCCGAGTGGAACTTTATTATGGGTTAAAAAATTCGGTGGAACTGCAAATGATGCAGGGAATGCAATTAAGGTAAATAGTTCAGGAATATTCCTTACTGGAGGGTTCAGAAATACTACTCTTTTTGGTTCTATATCTCTTAAAACACCAAATGGAAATTCTGATATTTTTATAGCACGTTTAGATTTTTCAGGAAATGTTATCTGGGCAAAAAAAGCTGGAGGGACTGATAATGATACCGGGAGGGGCATTGCTGTGGATGGCAGTTCCAATTGCTTTATAACAGGGAATTGTGGGAAAAGTGCCACATTCGGATCCACCACAATTAATGGCGCTGATATCACAGAGATCTATTTTGCTTCTTATGATGCATCCGGTAATTATAGATGGGTGTTGAAAGTAGGAGGTGCGGCTGATGTTTCAGATCCTGACCGTTTTATTGAAATGGGGCTTTCTATTGCTACTGATCCATCGGGAAATGTGGTGGGTTCAGGTGCCTACCGCTCCAGTTCAACTTTTGGCGGAACAACCTTAAGTCCATTCAGCACGCATACTGATGTTTACGTAACTAAAATTGGTGCATCTTCCAAAATGCTTGCCGATAGTTTGGGGGCTCAAATTACACCTTTAAAAAATGCAACATTTTGCAGTGGAGCAGATGTGTTGTTGAAAACACAACAGGACTCTTCGTATGCCTATACTTGGTTCAAAAATGACCTTATTATCAAAGGAGCAACAGGGGCAACTTATAACGCTAACTCAGCCGGAACTTATAAAGTTATGATAATATCTGAGAACGACACCGTAACAACGGATCCAACTGTGGTCACCGAATCAAAAAGTATTTCCGTTTCCTTAGCACCTTCCGATCCCATTTTTTGTCAGGATACAAGTACTGTTTTAATAACAAATACAGGTGATAACTATGTATATCAATGGAAAAGAAATGGTATAACAATTCCCGGAGCAAATCAAAAATATTATAAAACAGATAAATCAGGAGATTATCAGGTTAAAATTATTCAAGGTGCTTGCTTTGATTGGTCGGGTGTTACAAACATATCATTGCAAAATTGCATTAAGCCGGATAGTACAATTAACATAACCAAAGAAATTGGTAATAATAATAATACCAGATCCATTGAGATCAAAGATGATTCACTTTTAATAAAAATATATCCGAATCCCAACAGCGGATTATTCACTCTTGAAATTAATATGGTTCACCAATTACAGCAAACCGATCAGGTAAAAGTTGAAATAATTAACTCCATTGGGCAAATTGTGTATAATAAGGTTACTTCATTTGAAAATGGATATATAAATGAACACATAGAATTGGAAAATTCAATACCCGTAGGGATTTATTTCCTGCAGGTTACCATCGGAGATAAAGTTGAGAAAACCCGAATGATGTTGGCTAGGTAAAAAAGGATGAATAGCTTAAAATGTGATTCAGAATCCGTCCATTTTTCTTGGAAGGACTCAAAAAGTTTTTCTGAAGGACAAAAAAACACCTTCTTTTAGGTTAGAAGTTGTGTAATTCATTAAATATCTGATAAATACAAAATACACAGGCTGGTAGTTGTTGAGAATTGCGGCTGTTCATATTATCTAAATAATTTATAAAAAGTTAATAATTCAAAGACGCTATTGGTGGAAATTTTAAAATTACGGTTATGAGAATTGTGTTTGGAATTTTAGTTGTTATTTTTCTAATTATTGAAAAAAATACAAATGCTCAAAGTTTTCAGTGGGCTAAAAGAGCTGGATCCTATGCTTTTGATTTAGGCTATGGTATTGGAACAGACAGTTTAGGGAATGTATATATCGCGGGTAAATATGAACAGAATGCAAATTTCGGTGGAACAATCGTTAGCTGTGCCGGCAATCATGATATTTATATAGCGAAATATAGTCCGCTGGGAATTTTTCAATGGGTACGCACTGCGGGAGGGGTAATAGGTGATTATGCTCACTCCCTAGCTGTGGATAGAGCGGGGAATTCTTATCTCGCTGGTGAATTTGAAAGAACAGCTAAGTTTGGAACTGTATCACTTACAAGCCGTGGTGGCAATGATATATTTGTTGCCAAGTATAATACCAACGGAGATTTGCAATGGACAAAAAGTATTGGAGGAGGCGGAGGCAGCGACAGAGGCTTGGGTATCTCCGAATCAAATGGGGATGTATATGTAACCGGGAATTTTCAAGGAACTGGCTATTTTCCGGGCAATATTCTTGTAACCACTGGGGAAATGACATATTCGTTGCCAAATATAATTCAGCTGGTGATTTTCAGTGGATCAAAAAGGCAGGAGGCACCGGAAATGACGAGGGGTATTCAGTAAGCTGTGATCAAATAGGGAATGCCTATGTTACCGGTTATTTTTCCGGCACTGCAAATTTTAGCGGTACCTCTATTGCAAGTAAAGGTGCAAATGATATTTTTATTGCAAAGTATGATCCTGCAGGAGCTGTATTATGGGTTAAAAGAGCCGGTGGTACAGCAAGCGATTATGGAATGGGG
>JAIOQD010000789.1 GCA_021413595.1 Bacteroidota bacterium
AATATATCGCAATATTATTCCCAATGATTTCATAGTAATCAAATACTTTCTTTTCCTGCAACTCTTTTAATTGCCAAGGTTGAACAGTAAATCCAGCCGGGATCCCAATGATAGCCATGGTACTTGGCACCTCTTCTTTTCTTTTGTTTGTGATCGTTGCAGACATTCTAACTGTTTCTCCAACACTTGCACTTTTTGTAGCCAGTTTTGTTTTCAGGTCAATTGCACAAAGACCATCACTTACAGGCAACGTTGTACTCCAGTTTAAGGAAATTGAATAAGGTAGCGGGGTTTTCACACCAAGGTATTTTACTTTCACATCATGTTTACCTTCACCTTTAATGAACTCTTCCATTCCATCAATTACAATCGCTCCTTTTTCACCTGCTTTGTATGATCTTTCAGCAATTTTTTTTCCATCCACATAAATCTCAACAGTACCACCCTCACTGGTTTTTTTGCTAGCCTTAGCATATTCGGTAAGTGCTTTCAAGGCGAGTATTGTTCCTTGTGTGCTGCTGAATACTCCTGAACCACTGCGTGATCCAACAAGATACTGAACAGCAGTAGAAAGAGCACCTGCATTTTTACCTGAAGTTTTTAATATTCCTAAAATCGCAATTGATGTTGTTTCAATTGTTAATGACTGTCCCTGAGAATAGGTGATGGAATGAGTAGTACCAGTCCAGCTTCCGTCTTTATCCTGTTTAGAGATTAGCGTATTCATTGCATCATCACCTTTTTTAGCATCATTTAATTTATATGCAGCATTCGCCATCATTGCAAGCATATAAGGGTCTTTTGTTTCCATTGCTTTTTTGTATGATGTTTCAAATTCTTTTTTGATATCCGTGTATCCTGCTTCAGCAAGAGCGTACACTGTGTAGGCATTTAAAATATCATCACTGATCCGTCCGAAATCATGGTAAGCATGTTTTTCTTTTGTAAATCCACCTTTTCCATCTTTGTGACTCATCAACCATTCGGAGGTACGGTCGAGCATTTTTTGATCCACATCAGCGCCTGCTTTTTTCATATCCACAAATTCCATAATACCATAAGCAGTTAAACCTTCGTGAGCAGGTGAAGCTCCAAACCATTCATACCCTTTTTCTTTGGTTTCAAAAGTTGTAAGACGCTTGTAACCTCTGTTTAACAGGTCACTTGCATAACTGATCGTTTTTGTATCTTTGCTATCAGTTGATTTCAAATAGTCCAAAACCATTGCATTCGGATAAGCAGTACATGATGTTTGTTCAAAACAACCATAAGGCTCTGATAAAATTCCGGCAACACCTTTCATCAGATCATTCACCACATTTGGATATGCAGTAAAACTAGCCTTCAACGAACCATTTACCACTTTATTCATTTCAAAAGAAAATTCTTTTTCTATTTCCTGACCGGAGAAGGAAGCATTAACCGGAAACCCTTTCGGAGAAATTTTTATTTTCTGAACAAATGCATCACCCAAACCACAAGCTTTAAAAGAGATATTAAACTCGCCATAACCAATCTTATCAAGCACTTTATAGTCCAGATAAATTGTTTTTGCTTTACCCGGCATAATTATTTGTGCAGAAGGAATTTCTACCAGTGCTTTTAATCCATCAGGTGAAATAATACTCAACACACCTCCGAGAGGTTTGTCTGTGTTGTTTTTTAAGGTTAAGGGTATAGATACATTATCTTCAGTTGCAACCTCTACCGGAATTTTTGTTGTCATTGCAAAAGGCAATTGAGTGAAAAAATTATTTTCTGTTCTTCCAATTGTCCCGTCTGTGGCAATGCCTTCAATGGTTGTGCGGAAAGAAGTAATATCATCGGAAGCAAAAAACTCTACCGTTTTTATTCCTGTTCTATCCACTTCGATATTAGGATTCCAATAAATAGTATTACGAAAATCTGTTCTGGTTTCTACATTTTCTTGTTTACTATAATTAGGACTAGCAAATTCCCGGGACCGGAAATAAACCACACCATTTCCTTGTTGTACATTCATTGCTAAGTCCTGATCAGCTTCTTCCATTTTAAATCTGTCTCCTCTAAAATCCATCGCTCCCGATGCAATATCATCCCCATTATTACTTCTTTTTTCTTTAGCACCTTTAGCCACATCAGCCATTTTTTGATTATCCTGTTTTGCAAGTACCTCCATAACTTGTGCTGGTGCGTTAGCTTTTTTGTTCTCAACAGCCTTCATTCTCGCAATTTTCATTGGTCGCTTTTCGTCTTTGCCTTTTAGCATTGCCATTCTTTCCTCTGCTCTTCCCAGTCCAGCAGGCGCTTCCATTTCCATCTCATCCATGTCTCTAACAGAAGCAGAACTTGGGAAATTATTACGATTATAATAATTTTGATCATACATATACATCACCAACTCGTGATTATAATTTTGAACATACTGAGCTTGTTGGGAATAACCTGCTGCTGAATAAGCCAACGTTACAGGACTTGACAGGTCGAGTTTATTAAAAATAAATTTCCCATTTTCATCTGTTTGAAATTCGCCTTGGTTATTTATTTTTATTTTTGCACTTGAGATTGGTTTCCCGGTTGCGGCATCTAAAATAGTTCCGGCAACAATTGCTCTTTCACCTTGATAGGCAATTTGAGGCAAATTATCATTCATCATTTTTTCCCATGTAAATCTTCTCCAGCCTGTTGTAAGCAACAAATAATCCAATGCTTGATCGGCTTTAGGCTCTTTATCATTAAAATAAAATGCAGGTTCTTCTACTTTTCCATTTATATCTTGTTGTAATAAAAGTTGTGATAAAATATTTCCGGATTTATCATCAGCGAATGAAATTAATTGATCATTCACCACCGACAAGGAAAGGTTTGCAGGCATTGGTATTCCGCGCTCATCTTTCACGCTCAATGTCATTTTCACCTTTTCTCTTGGAAGGTATTTTTCTTTATCAGTTTTAATACTGATGCTTAATTGTTTGTCTTTATTTACAAATGTTAATCGCTCCGAACGAGGAATTCCTTTAGAATCAAACAATGTTATCTGTGAAACACCTGTTGGAAAATTTGATGTTGGAAATACAATTTTATTTAACCCTTTTTTTGCATTTATCGTTGTGGAATAATAAACCTTCCCTCTAACTTGCGCTACCAATGATAATTCTTCTGTTTCAGTAGTATTAATATTTACAGAGATATCGCCTGTTTTTGAATTATCAACATTCATAATATACCCCCGCGTCAATGCTTCCGGTAAACTGAATGTTTCAGTGATACCTTCGGGTTTTGTTATTTTAACACTATACTTTTCGTTAGGTTGAGGATTAAATTTGAATGCCCCCATTCCCTGGTGAAAACTACTGAATGTGGCTATTTGTGTTCCCTTTTCGGTTACTACAATTCCTTCTACATCGGCAGGTTTTTCAAATTCATTCAAGGCACGAAATGCAACATTACTTTCCAAACCATTTACCAGGTCACCACCTTCGGGATAAAGTGCAAATTTTATTTTATTTAAAACGATAGGTATTGAGCGTGAAATACTTTCGGTGCTTCCATTATAATCAATCATTATATTGAGAAGGCCATCATTGGTTTTTAGATCTTTTGGAAGATTAAATTTGAGATATTTGATGCCTTCTTCGTCTGTAACCTCTGCTTTTGCAAGTAGTTGCTTACCATCCAGATTGGCTACAAATTTTATATTGTAATTACTAAGAGGTTTTTTCTCATTAGTGTTCAATTCCAATTTAGCAAC
>JAIOQD010000790.1 GCA_021413595.1 Bacteroidota bacterium
AAAGAAAAGGTATCCTTTTATGAATACAGATAAAAAATCTTGTTTTATCCTGAATTTATGATGATACAGGTGGAAATCATTGGTTAGTATATAAGCAATCTATGTCATCAGCGAACTATTCAATTGCATTAGTAAATCTCATAAATTTATCTATTTTTATACTTTCAAAAAAATTAAAACCATGTATAAAAAATTATCTCCAATGATCATACTTTCTGTTTTTGCTGACTGTGGAAGCAATGAAAAAAAAGAGCAAAAAAAACTACAATATCCTTCTTCTCGAAAGAAAGATACTGTTGATACTTATTTTGGAACAAAAGTAGCAGATCCTTATCGCTGGTTAGAAGATGATAAATCAGCTGAAACAGGCGACTGGGTGAAAGCGCAAAATATCGTTACGTATGATTATCTATCTACTATTCCATTCCGTGAAAAAATGAAAGAGCGCTTAACCAAGATCTGGAATTTTGAAAAACGAAGTACTCCTTTCAAGAAAAAGAATTACTATTTTTTTTATAAAAATGATGGCATTCAAAACCAAAGTGTATTGTATGTGCAATTAGGCTTAAACGGTACGCCCAAAATTTTATTAGACCCCAATACGTTGGCTGCCGATGGTACTGTGTCCTTAGACCAGTTATCCATTAGCAAGGATGCAAAATATTTAGCGTATAGTATTAACCGCGCAGGAAGCGACTGGAGCGAAATTTACATAATGGAGATCGAAAGCGGTAAAAAATTATCGGATGAAATAAAATGGGTAAAATTTTCGGATATTGCCTGGAAAGGCGATGGATTCTATTATAGTGCTTATGGTGCTCCAAAAGAAGGCGGAAGTGAACTGTCAAATATAAATGAATATAATAAGATATTTTACCATGCAGTTGGAGACATTCAAAGCAAGGATGCTTTGGTTTATGAGGATAAAAAAAATCCATTGCTAAATTTTTCTGCCAGAACTACTGATGACCAAAAAATATTATTGCTTTATGGTTCAGAATCAACCAGTGGAACTAGCCTTGCTGTTAAGGAATTAGATAAACCTAATTCATCTTTTATTACATTGGTTAACAATTTTGAAAACAACTACACTGTAATTCACAATGAAGGAAATAAACTGTTTGTTGTTACTGATAAAGGCGCACCAAAATATCAGTTATTAGAAATCGATATACATGGTAAACCGGATTATGAAAATTGGAAAAAAATTATTCCTGAATCAAATGATCTGTTAGAAAATGTTTCGATTTGTAATAAAAAATTAGTGGCTAAATATTTGAAAGATGTGACTTCACGTTTGTATGTTTTTGATATGAACGGTAAAAAAGAAAATGAAATTAAATTGCCGGGTATTTGTAAGGTAGATGCTTTCGACAGCGATAAAGAGGATAGCCTTGCTTTTTTCTCATACAACACTTTTACGGCACCACCAATTATTTACAAATACAATATTTTGAATAACAAAATGGATGTATGGTTTAAACCTCAGATCGATTTTAAATCGGATGAATATGAAACCAAACAAGTGTTTTATCCAAGCAAGGATGGAACAAAAATTCCGATGTTCATCACTCATAAAAAAGGACTGGTATTGGATGGAACTAATCCCTGTTTTTTATTTGGTTATGGAGGTTTCAACTCATACTATTCCCCTGAATTCAGGATTGACCGTGCTGTATTTCTTGAGAACGGTGGTGTATATGCTATTCCCGGATTACGCGGTGGTGGGGATTATGGTGAAGACTGGCATAAGGCCGGAATCAAATGTTTAAAACAAAATGTGTTTGATGATTTTATTGCAGCGGCTGAATATTTAGTGAAGGAAAAATATACATCACATGAAAAGCTTGCTATTCACGGAAGATCTAATGGCGGACTATTAGTTGGTGCAGTTATGACGCAACGGCCCGACATTGCAAAAGTTGCAATTCCAACAGTTGGTGTTTTGGATATGCTGCGTTACCATAAATTTACGATAGGCTGGGCCTGGGCTTCAGATTATGGTACAAGTGATAGTGCAAATTATTTTGATTGCCTGATAAAATACTCGCCATTACATACTTTAAAAGAAGTAGCATACCCTGCAACTCTTGTTACAACAGGAGATCATGATGACAGAGTTGTTCCTGCTCACTCCTTTAAATTTATTGCAACTTTGCAAGAAAAACAAAAAGGTAATAATCCTGTTTTGGTACGTATTGATACCAATGCGGGGCATGGAGCCGGAAAACCAACAACAAAACAAATTGAGGAGTATAGTGATATCTGGAGCTTTGTGTTTTATAATTTAGGGATGAGCATTAAGTAATGATGATGACGATTACAGCTTGTTTTTTTATTACGTGATTGTTTTCATTGAACG
>JAIOQD010000791.1 GCA_021413595.1 Bacteroidota bacterium
TAATGATGGCAGACTCTGTAGAAGCGGCATCGCGAAGTTTAAAAAAATACGATGTTGACAGTATAGACAGTATAGTAGATCTAATAATCAATACACAAATTGAACAAAATCAATTTATGAATTCAGATATTACTTTCAAAGATATTAACACCTTAAAAAAAATATTCAAGAAAAAATTAATGAATGTTTACCATTTGAGAGTGGAATATCCTAGATAGCCCCTAAGAATGTGTTTTCCCATGTCATCCCCAATGGTTCTTCGACAAGAGTGGCTCATTTCAATCCAAAAGTAATACCATTTAATAATTACAAGATCCTTCGCGAAAAGCTCAGGATGACAGGGAGGCAATCTAATTTATTTTACGGTGTACTCAGTGATACAGGAATAATCTTACCATTCATATACTGCTGTGCATTCAATGAAAAATCAGCAATAAAAGCAGCCATTTTAGCTGCGGTAAGAGGAGCTTTATAACCAGGGAAAGCCTCGTTCAACATTTCGGTTTGTGTTGCCCCCAAAGCAAGGCAATTAAAAGCTACGTTTTTCTCTTTAAATTCTTCAGCAAGACATTCAGTTAAGCATGCCAAGGCTGCTTTACTAGAGCTGTAAGCCGACAATCCCGCAAATTTTGCG
Source organism: Bacteroidota bacterium (assembly GCA_021413595.1). Taxonomy (GTDB): domain Bacteria; phylum Bacteroidota; class Bacteroidia; order 2-12-FULL-35-15; family 2-12-FULL-35-15; genus 2-12-FULL-35-15. The sequence continues at coordinate 635 of JAIOQD010000791.1, forward strand.
CTACCCTGAAATCCGCCCATACTGCTGATGTTAACAATATGAGATCTTTGTTCCTGATCCAAAAGAGGAAATATGCCTTGAATTAATCTTACAACAGAAAAGACATTTACATTATACACATATTCCAAATCAGTTGTTAAAATAGTTTCGAATGGCTTGTTAACCAAGGCACCGGCATTATTTATCAAAATAGTAACTGAACTTATTTTTTTTCTTAGTTCAGAAACCAGCGCTTCAATAGCATTTTTATCACTTAGATCACAAACAATTGGCATTACATTTGCGGAAGAATTTTGCAACAAACATTCATCCTTTAATTGATCTAATTTAGAAGCATTACGGGATATAGCAATCACGGTGTTTTTTGAATCAATACTCAATAGTTTAACTAATTCATATCCAATTCCCCGACTTGCACCTGTTACAATAATATTCATAATTTATACGTTTTGTTTTTTTCAAAGGAACACATTTTTTGTTAATTTTACGATAACTAATACCTATTCCATTGCAATTAAAAATAAAAATATTTTTGTTGGTTGTACTATTTTCAAACACTGGTATGGCTCAGGATAGTTCAATGATCCGAAAACATCCACCTAAAACAAATATTTGGGATAAAGTGTATTTTGGAGGGAATTTAGGGCTGCAGTTTGGATCATCCACTTTTATAGAAATTTCACCTTTAGTAGGGTATCGGATAACTGATAAATTTTCGGCCGGAGTAGGTGTTACATATCAATACTATCATTATAGAGACATGTATTTCAACCTGGAAACAAATGTATTTGGAGGCAGAATGTTTGGCCGATATCTTTTTACTGATTATTTATTTGGGCATGGTGAGTACGAATACCTTAATCTCGAGGCCTTCGACTTTTTTCCTTCCAGACGTGTTGATGTAGTGAGTATACTTGGAGGGGTAGGTTATATACAGCGTTTTGGTTCCAATTCGGCTATTGTTGGGATGATATTGTATAATTTCACTGAATCGGCTTATACTCCTTATCAAAATCCTATCATTAGAATTGGAGTAAATATCGGGTTGTAAATTTAATACTACACCTCATTGAACTGAGTTCGGTTAATATTCAAGTTCCTCAAATGGAATCGAAGAAAACACAATTGTTAAAATTCCTGTAGCGGAAAGATATTTTTTTTTTTGTTTTATTACAATTACCTTTTTAAATTTTTCTTTAATCTCAATCACTGTATATGCAGGTTCCCATTGTTTGATCTCTTTCAATGCACTCAGGCATTTCCAATGGATAGCATCTAATTTATACCCATGCATCTTTTCATCATAAAAAGCGGGAACACCATTCAGAACCATTAATGGAGTTAGATCCTTATAATACCCCTTTCCATTGTCTAAAATTTTTATTTGAATACGAATGGTATCTGAAATTTTATCTCCTAAATCACTTTTTTTAATTTTAATTTTTTTTGTGCAGAATTGATTATAATCAAATGGAACAGTATTATCCGGGACTTTCGGAAATGGTTCAATTACTCTATTAAGCGGGATATTAATTGGCCGGAGAATGGTTTTATTTCCTTCCTGAAACTGTAGGAAATTTATTTCAGTTTTAATATAAATTGAATCGGGTTTTACTTTAGAGATTTTAATTGTGCCATGATTCTTTGTTTGCTTTGATTGGGAATAAGCGAAGCCTGTGATAAAAATAAACAACAAAAAGAATTTATATTTTTTCATAATCTACCCCTGCCCTATTCATTTTATAATTTAATATTTCCCGGACTAAGAACCTTTTGAAATTTTATTTAAAACATAACAATTGCAAAATCAAAGCCAACGCACGTTTCTCGACAGGTTCGAAATGACCACGCTAAGGGGCTTAGGAGCTATAATAACAACATCACCACTGAAAGTAACGCACGTTTCTCGACAGGCTCGAAATGACCAAAGCGCAGGGAAGACTCAATGTGCCTGACAATGGAATAAATTAAAAATTAAAAAACGCTTTTATTTCATCAGCAGTTTTAAATTTTTGATCCACCCTGTTCATTGTTAAATTGCTCATTCCTTCCGAACTTTTAATAGCACTGAACTGCTCTGGTTTTAACCAATACAAGACACCGTTATCAACTGTCCACAATAAATTAGTGGATTTTGGATCAAATGAAAATTGGGTGATTGGATTTTTAGTATAACTGAATATTCCATTTTTTGCACGGTCAACTAAAAAAACGTCATAACACATCAACTTAACATCCTTTTCATTTGTCAAATTAGCTAAACACGAAACACCTTTTGGATATAAAGATGGCTTATCACAGTTATACACCCCAAAACTATTTACTGCGAACATTCGTTTCACTTTTTCATCCGTACTCATTAATTTGAATTGATTCGCTTCTTCCTGTTTCCATTTCAGTTCAAATTCTTCCTGTTGTTTTTGCAACGCAAGTAATTTAGCCTGATATTCTTCTTCAATTTTTATTTCATCTGCCTTGCGTTTTTCAAGTGTTACATTGTATTTTGTAAATTTCGTTTGAAAATCATTTACTGCTTTTTCATAGTTCTTACCTTCAAATACGGGGTAAACAACTATATCGTGTTTTTTTGAATCTTTCTTTAAGGTTAATAAATAATTTTCTCCCTTTTTTGTTCCATCTTTAATAATTGCTTCATCCCAAGTTTCATCATACATTGAGCTTGTGAAATTTTTATTTTCAGTACCCACTTCAAATAAAACACCTTTATAAACAGCTAATTCGGGGTATTCTTTGGGGTTCACATCTATATTAAAAGTGTATTTGTCTTTTTTAGCCTCCTCGGGTTTTTTAGGTTCAGGATTTAATTTTGGTAAGGAGGCAATTTTTACTTCTTTCTCTTTTTGAACAAGTACTTTTTTAGTTTCAATTGTTTTGTATTCAGCGGTTTCTTGTACCTCATTTAGCTGTTTACTCACAGAAGGCGTAGCTTCCGGCCTTTCTATCTTTGCAACCACTTTATCCTTTCCCAAACATGACCAATTATTTTTAACAGTATCCAGTTTATACAAATTATATTCGGTGCCTTTATAGTTGGATGCAAGTTCTACATTAATTGATTTTTCGGGTGCCACATTTACAGGTTTACCATTTTGATAGGCCAGCATTTCCATCATTCCTGCTGATTCAAAATGATAACGCTGACCTGCGCTATCATAGGTCATTGGGATTCCCGCAACAAAAAAATCAACAGCGTCATGAAATTCACGGTAACGCAATTCCACTTCCCCTTTCAAGAGCTTTCCATTTTCATCAACAAAAGCATTTTGGGGGATCACCATTTTTGATCCGGTTTTAAAGTCAAGTGATGCCCCTTTTTCTGCAATTACTTTATATATTTTATAAGGGATATTCACACCTTCCAATGGCGGATTGATGGTAGGTTTGGCTTCTTCGCTTTTATAAAATTCCGTCAAAACAGCATCGTCTGTATTTATGGTCGGAGCCGGATTTGTTTTAGCATTATCGTTTGTCGGGTTCTTTGTCAACACAAAAATTGCAGTGATAACGCCAACTGTAGCAATAACCACGCTTGATAAAAACCACGTTTTTTTGAATAAAGGCTTCGTTATTGTCACCTGATTTTTTAAAACCGAGTCGAAATTTTTACCCTTTGAAATCTCCTCTGAACTCATTTCAGGGCGATTAATGTTTGTTTTTCTTTTCATTTTATTGGAAGCCATCAAGCCTGATACAAATAAGGCTTTAGGCTAGTTTTAGTTTATATTTTATTTTTCGTGTTTTTCATTATTTCCACAACAGAGCTGAAAAAGGCGCTTTTACTTTAAACTCTTTTTCAAAATGTCCAACACCCGGTATGTTTTCACTTTAGCGTTATTTTCAGTAATATCAAGTATTTCTGCCATTTCTTTGAAGGAACGTTTCTCAAAAAAGCGCATCTCAATTAATTGTAATTGATCCTCTTCTAACTGCTCCGAGATTATTGAAACTATTTTATCATGAAACTGATCAATCTTACTTTCCTCAATTTCTCCAATAATAGAATAAACACTAACCGAATCAATATTTACCGTACGCTGGGCCTTTTGCTGACGGAACAAATTATTTAACTCACTAAAAGCAATCCGATACAGCCATGATGCAAAAGGAACTCCCCTGTTTTCGTATTTATGTAAATTATCGAGCGCTTTTAAAAACACTTGTTGTGTGGCATCAAAAGCAGGTTCTTTATTGTCCAAACGCTGATAGATATACCTGAATATCTGTTCATAATAGGCCTCATAAAGCACCGCGAAATCTTTCGGATTTTTTTTCGCTGCATCTATTAAACCCTGCTCATCGGCAAGGTCGGTTTTTGTTAAATGGTATTTTGAGGCTTCAATCATAAATGGCAAAATGTTTCAAACTCATGTATATAACGCTAAAGTTTAAAAAAGATACAAAACACTATTTTTTCTGAATCTAAAACGGAAAAACTTCATAAAAGTGTACTATTGACAAAAAATAAAAAATCCCTTAAGTGTTTCACTCAAGGGATTTAGTATTTTTTATAGGACTGCTTTCACCTATAATCAGCGGAGAAATAGGGATTCGAACCCCAGGAGGTGTAACCCTCAACAGTTTTCAAGACTGCCGCAATAGACCACTCTGCCATTTCTCCAGACGACAAAAGTAGTATTTTTTTGATTTAATAGATATAAAAAGAAAAAAAAATATTTATTGCTTAACTTTGTAGATATTCGGTGATTTCAAAAGAAAACGCTCCAAAAATAAATTTAAATGAAAAAACGCCTCTTTTTAGTATGTTTTGTCGTATTGGCGGCATTTACTACCCAAGCAAACAATGTAACCGCATATTTAACGTATGCCACGTTTAATGTGCCTGCAAAGGGCCCTTATATCGAAACCTATTTGTCGGTTATTGGCAATTCGGTAACGTTTGTTAAAAACGCTGTCGGAAAATACCAGGGGGCGGTTGATATCACTATTAGTTTTAGTCAAAATGGTGAAATAAAAAATGCACAAAAATATACATTAAATAGTCCGGAAACGGATGATACCAGCAAAGCATATCCAAATTTTATTGACCAGCAGCGTTTTACCTTAGCAAATGGAACTTACAATATGGATATTTCAATAGCAGATAAAAACAAACTTTTGGATAAACCATTTGTTAGTACAATGCCAATTACTATTGATTTCCCTGAAAACAAGGTAGTTGTCTCTGATATTCAAACATTGGAATCGTATGTAAAATCTACTACTCCAAGTATTTTGACAAAAAGTGGTTTTGACCTTGTGCCCTATGTTTCAACGTTTTACCCCGAAAACATACATAAACTAAGGTTCTATGCAGAAATATATAACGCAAAAAAAATAATTGGCGATGGTGAAAAAATAGTGCTGAATTATTTTTTAGAATCCTCTGAAAAAAAAGTTAAACTCAATGATTATAGTGCATTTTCGAAACAAACAGCGAATGATGTGAATATATTACTTTCTGAATTTAATATTGAAAAACTGCCATCCGGTAATTATAACTTGATAGTTGAGTTAAGAGATAAAGAAAATAAAATACAAGCCGAACGCAGCTATTTTATTCAACGAAAAAATTCTCAGGGACAATTAAGCATTGAAGATCTAAAATCGGTTAATATAACCAACACCTTTGTTACAAGCTATACCAGTGTGGATACATTATCGGATTATATCCGGTCCTTACGTCCAATATCAAGCAATTCGGAAATCCAGTATGCAGCAAATCAATTAAAAGGCAAAAATTTAGAGTTAATGCAAAAGCTTTTTTATAATTTTTGGAAATCACGAAATGAATTGGAACCTCAATTAATGTGGTTAGAATATTATAAGGAAGTAATGAAAGTAAATAAAGAGTTTGGAACCTACAGTTTAAAAGGGTACGACACGGACAGAGGGCGGG
>JAIOQD010000792.1 GCA_021413595.1 Bacteroidota bacterium
AAAAGAGAGTAATTCACCATCAAAAAACGATAATGATATCAATATTGGAAGTAAAACAGGGGATGACCTGCCATTTTGAAATCATACCATTAATGTTTGATTGTAATACAGTATCTTTACAGCTGATACATTGTTTAACTAAAAGGCATAATTTTGGACCTCACAAGTAGTATTTTTCTTTGGTATATTTCTCTACCCATTCTCATTGTTGTAAAATCCTTTTCAATAAGTATTTTATTGGCTATTATAACGATATTAGTATTATTGGTTATTGTTGCATTGGTGTCGGCTGCTGAATCGGCTTTTTTTTCGCTTACGCCAACCGAAATGGAAGAACTGAAATCTTCCGGTACCAAAACGGATGAAAAAATATTATCCTTTATTGATGCACCAAAACGCTTGCTGGCAACGCTTTTAATCAGTGTTAATTTTCTTAGTATTGCCATTGTAATTCTCAATTCAACTTTTATATTTGGTGAGGATGGATTATTTGATTTTTCACTAAGTCCTATGCTTGGTTTTATTATTCAAGTAGTGGTAATAACGTTTTTGATATTATTGGTTGGGGAAGTAACTCCGAAAATTTATGCAACTCAAAATTCTTTGAGAACAACTCGCGCACTTGTTTATTTTGTTCAATTTTTACAAGGTTTATTTTATCCGATCAGTTCGTTTTTGATTTTTTCTACCTCTTTGCTTGATAAAGTAATAAAACCTAAATCACATAATATTTCTATTGGTGAATTATCACAAGCATTGGATCTTACTAACGATGAGGATATGCCTGAAGAAGACCAAAAAATACTTCAGGGTATTGTAAAATTCGGGAATACTGATGTAAAACAAATAATGAAGCCAAGGGTGGATGTAACTGCTTATGAATTTGGAACAGGTTATAAAAAATTGCTTGAAGACATTACCAATTTTGGTTTTTCGCGCATGCCTATTTACAAAGAAACGTTAGATAACATAGCAGGAGTGCTTTATACAAAAGACCTATTGCAATACCTGAATAATGGGGATGATTTTAAATGGCAGGAAATTATCCGACCACCATTTTATGTCCCGGAAAATAAGAAAATTGATGATCTATTGCGGGAGTTTCAACATAAAAAAATTCACCTTGCCGTAGTTGTTGATGAGTATGGTGGGACGTCCGGTATTGTTACATTGGAGGATGTTATTGAAGAAATTGTTGGCGAAATAAACGATGAGTTTGATGATGATGATCTTACCTATTCCAAGTTAGATAATAATAATTTTGTATTCGAAGGAAAAGCGCATTTGAATGATGTGTATCGTATCATCGAAATTGATGGTGAAGAATTTGAAGATGTAAAAGGAGAGGCCGATACCCTCGCTGGTTTAATAATTGAAATTGAAGGGCGGATTCCAACAAAAAATGAAAAAATAAAATTTAAAAATTTAATTTTCACCATTGAATCCGCAGATAATCGTAAAGTTAAAAGAGTGAAAATAACTGTTGTGAAAGATGAAGAATGATCGAGGAAGTAAGAAGCCAGATTCAAGATTGTTAGAAGCCGGATTCAAGACACAAGATTCAAGAGGCGAGAAGCAAAACAAAGAAGGAATTTTTGTTTTGAATGTAAAAAAATCCTTGCTCTTTGTTCTTTGTTCTAAAATCTGTCTGCCATCTTTCATCTTCCTGATATCTTGTGTTTCCTTAGTTTCATGCAGCAGCGATGATGACGATACCATTGCACCCAAGCCAAGATCGTATTTCCGACTTTCGTTTCCTGAAAAAAAATATGTAACCTATGATTCTGTATGTCCCTTTACATTTGAAATGCCTGTGTATTCTCATATAGATAGAGATAGAAATTTTAGGGCAGAACCATGCTGGCTGAACCTGAATTTTCCAACTTTCAACGGTACTTTACATTTGAGTTATAAAGCCGTAAATGGCAATATTAAAGAGTATTTGGAAGATACTTATACACTTGCATCAAAACATCAGATCAAAGCTTCAGGTATTGAAGAGCAATTGATTTCAAGAGATTCAAACAAAGTATATGGTTTAATTTATGAGATCAAAGGAAATGCAGCATCATCTATTCAGTTTTTTTTAACGGATAGTACACGTCACTTTATACGTGGAGCCTTATATTTTAATGCCATTCCTAATACTGATTCTATTGCACCGGTATTAGAATTTATAAAAAAAGACATCTATCAAATGATAGCAACCTTTAAATGGAAAAATGGAGAATCAGGCAGTTTTCCTAAGGCTGTGCATAAAAAATAAAATTGCTGCGAATAAAACAAATGCCCCTGTTTGATGTAACACTCCCAGAGTTACGGGTACTGCATATAGCAAGGTGATAATTCCCAGTAAAAATTGTAAACAAACTACGCTTAACATTATAGTAGAAGTTTTGCGTTGCAGAGGAGTAAGTTCCATTTTTTGTACTGTTTCCCAAAGAAAAACAACCATAATTACAACAATGTAGGCCAGGTAGCGATGAATAAATTGCACTCCTGAGGGATTTTCTAAAAAGTTTTTCCAGAAGGGCTCAAATGATAGGAGTGTATCCGGTAAAAAAGATGTTCCCATTCTGGGAAATGTATTGTAAAATAAGCCCGCCTTTAAACCTGCTACAAATGCACCATAAATGATCTGTAAAACAATAAAACCAAATGTTATTTTAGCAAGCCGTTTTACTTTTTTACTCATTTTGTTTTCTATCAAAACTGTTGGGTATAACAGATCCAAGGCATACCAGAAAGTAAACCCAAAAACGGTGAATGCACTGATGAGATGTGCGGCCAGCCTATAATGACTCACCTGTGGTTCTTTTTGCAATCCGCTTTTTACCATAAACCAACCCAATACTCCTTGCAATGCTCCAAGAGCAAGCAATACAAACATCTTTTTTAAAAATGGTTTGTCAAATTTTTTCTTCAGCAGAAAATAAAAGAAGGGAACAAGAAATACAACACCAATGATTCTTCCCAGCATACGATGTATAAATTCCCACCAATAAATGGATTTGAATTCTTCGAGTGAAAATTGATTATTTATGATCTGGTATTCGGGAGACTGTTTATATTTTTCAAATGGTACCCTCCAATCAGCCTCGCTGGTTGGAGGCATGGAGCCAATGATCATATTCCATTCTACCATGGATAAACCCGAATGTGTAAGACGTGTGATACCGCCAATTACCACCATTATGTAAATTAAAAAACATCCGGCAAGGAGCCATATTATTATTGATCTATGAGGATTGTTTTTCATTAATTAATTTAAAATTGCTGAATACAAAATATTAACTTTTATCTTTATGCTTGCAAATTTACCGAAGAATCTAAGAACAAAATTAAAAATTGCAAATAATTATATAACAGAAAAGCATAATTAATATGATACAACGTCCAAGAAGATTAAGAAAAAATGCTATCGTTCGTGAAATGGTTGCCGAAACAAGGCTTTCGAAAGATATGTTCATCTATCCCTATTTTGTTATAGAAGGAGAAAACACTGTTCATTCAATTGCTGCAATGCCCGGGATCAACCATTATTCAATAGATGAACTTGTAAAAGATATTGAGAATGGCTTGAAAAGCGGTATTAACAAAGTTTTATTGTTTGGTGTTGGTGAGCAAAAAACAGAAGATGCGAGTTCATCATTTAGTAATAATTCAATAGTTGTAAAAGCAGTAAAAGCAGTAAAAGAAAAATTTGGTGAACAGGTTTTTGTTATCACAGATGTTTGCGTTTGTGCATACACTACGCACGGCCATTGCGGAATTCTACATGATGACTATGTGCATAATGATGCCTCTGTAGAAGTGCTTGCAAAAATGGCATTGGCCCATGCTCAGGCAGGTGCGGATATGGTGGCACCCAGTGATATGATGGATGGACGCATAGCTGCAATGCGTGAATTGTTGGATA